>JAEYQO010000082.1 GCA_023409975.1 Bacteroidota bacterium
GACCAGGGGTTGTTGAATGAAGAACGGATCGCGGGTATCCGGGCAACCATACAAAAGGATATTGAGTCGGGATTGAGTCGTGGATTTGCGGCAGATGCTGTCCGGCCGGGTACAGAAGAAGAGCTAAAAGATGTGTATGCTCCGGGGGGTGCACCAAAGGTTCAGCCCCAGTCGGAACAGCGTTCAGAAAAGAAATTTATACAAGCCATCAGTGAAGGGCTCCGTCAGAGCATGGAACGCTATCCGGAACTGGTGCTGATGGGCCAGGACATTGCCGAATACGGCGGTGCGTTCAAGGTCACAGAAGGGTTTGTACAGCAGTTTGGCAAAGACAGGGTGCGGAACACACCGCTTTGCGAAAGCGCCATTGTGGGTACGGCGCTTGGGCTTTCCATCAAGGGCTTCAAAAGCATGATGGAAATGCAGTTTGCGGATTTTGTGACGGTGGGTTTCAACCAGATCGTGAACAACCTCGCGAAGATCCATTACCGCTGGGGGCAGCATGCAGATGTGGTGATCCGCATGCCTACAGGCGGCGGCGTGGGCGCCGGTCCGTTTCACTCGCAAAGCAATGAGGCCTGGTTTACGCATGTTCCGGGGCTGAAAGTGGTTTACCCTGCTACGCCGGAGGATGCGAAGGGATTGCTGGCGGCTTCCATAGCCGATCCCAATCCGGTGATTTTCTTCGAGCATAAGGCGCTCTATCGCAGTGTGTCCGGTATGGTGCCGGACGATTATTACACAACGGAGATTGGAAAGGCCAGAAAGGCGAAGGAAGGTGAGGACTTCAGCATCATCACTTATGGCAGCGGTGTTCACTGGGCGCTGGAATTTGCTGCGCAGCACCGGGAGCTTTCCATCGATATCCTCGATCTTCGGACGTTGCTGCCACTGGATTATGAGGCCATCCGGGAGACCGTGCAGCGGACGGGCAAGGTGCTGCTGCTGCATGAGGACACTTTGTTTGGAGGAATTGGCGGTGAGATTGCAGCCTGGATTGCCGAGCATTGCTTCCAGATGCTGGATGCTCCCCTGGTACGCTGTGGCAGTCTGGATACACCGGTACCGTTTGCGATTGAGCTCGAAAAGAACTTCCTGGCGAAGGCGCGGTTGAAAGAGGCTGTGGAGAAGTTGGTTGCGTACTAGGGAATGGTTGTGGGTTGCGGGTAATACTGCTGCGATTAACCTTACGACGGCTATCGCAATCTGGCGGGAATCTTCGGTTTAAAGAGCGTTTGTTATTTTCGTTCCCAAACTAGTCTTGATGGTGGTATTCCGGTCGGCAGTTAGTCTGGGTCTTATTGTAATCCTTTGCGGGTCCTGTAAGGAAGAGAAAACGAGTCGTGGTCCGATCGTGTTAGGAGATTCCAGCATGATCGTGACGGAGACGAATCCGGAATACCTGACTGATTATGTGGAGGATCTGCAGCTCCGGACCCGTGTGAACGACACGCTGATTGTTGATACCACCAGTTCCTACACCGCTCCTGCGGAAAGCACGGCTAATCTGGAAACATCTCCAGTTGACGACGGCCTGCATATTCCATTCAAAGAAATTACGGTTTTCATTCCTGACATAAAGGTGCGGACTTTCAAAGAGCAGGATCCGGCGAAATCATACAGCATGAGCTACATGTTGACGGAAGGGAGGCTCAAGGGAAATCACCTCAGGATCAGCGGAGCTACGATCAAAAGTGTTAGTCAGCGTTACCAAACGTCCATAGTTGCCAGAAATTCCTATGGCACGCTGATACTGGAATCGCTGAATCATCTTACTGACTGGACCAATCTTTCCGGTGATGGAACCACCTATAATATCACCGGACTGGATGCCACAAAGCTTAAGCACAACAATCCTACCCCTGCTACACTCAAAAGAGCCGTTAGCCGTGCTGCAAGACTGGCGCGGATCAGACGCCAGCGCACGGCGCAATGGGAACGGGCTGTACGAAATGTGAGGTCTGTGAATCAGAAACCCTTCGATGTGGAGCTGAGAGCGGTCATGTGGCGGATACAGGGCACTGACGACCAGGGCAAGGCATTTGAAAAGCAGGTCCGGATGGATTTACCGATCCGATAGACCGTGACCAGGGGAACATTGGCTTTTTGCTTTTTGGCCGTTGGCCGCTGCCTTAGATCCATTGAGCGTCTATAGAGGCCACCACCGACGACTAATTATCATCAATTTCGGCTATGCACTTCAGTTCGATGGCGATGGCGGAGGGTAGGGAGTTGACGCTGACGGTAGTCCTGCAGGGTTGATTATCCTTAAAGTATTCTGCGTAGATACGGTTGTAGGTATGGAAGTCGCGCTTCATATCTGTAAGAAAAACCGTTACGTCTACCAGCTTGTCCCAGGAACTTCCGCTGGCTTCCAGTACTGTCCGGACATTCCGGAACACGCTATGGCACTGTGCTTCGAAATCAAACCCTTTAAACTGTCCATGCTTGTCGAGTTCCAGTCCGGGTATCTGATCGTTCTCAGGATTGCGGGGACCGATGCCGGAAAGAAACAGGAGGTTACCGACACGGCGGGCATGGGGGTACAGGCCCATTGGCTTCGGTGCTTTATCAGTGGATATCTTTTGTGACATGAGAGCAGTTTGCGGCTAAAATACACCATCTGAGTCTAGTGGACATAAACTCAGCTCCGTCGCTAAGGCTTTTTGATCTGGCCCGTCAGATCGTAGATCTCCTGGATTTCGTGCAGGATGCGTTCAAAGCCGATATCCAGGTCCTTTAAGAGACCCGTCGCAATATCCACCACCCAGCCATGCACCACCGGAAATCCATTCGCCACGTAGCTCTTTTGCACAGCGGCCGTTTTAATGACATTGGTGCATTGTTCCACGACATTGAGTTCAACCAGTCTGTTGTAACGTGCGTGTTCATCTGTAATGGCATTGAGTTCCTCCTTATGAAGCCGGTAGACATCGCGGATATTACGCAGCCAGGGGTTGAGCAGGCCGAGGTCCTGAGGCATCATGGCTGCTTTGACGCCACCGCAGTTGTAGTGACCGCAGACGATGATGTGTTTTACTTTCAGGTGCTCCACCGCGTAGTTGATCACCGCCATGATATTGAGATCTGTATTGGCAACCACATTGGCGATATTGCGGTGTACGAACAGTTCACCGGACTGGAGCCCAACGATCTCATTGGCCGGGACGCGACTGTCGGAACACCCGATGTACAGGTACTCCGGCGTTTGCTGCGCAGCCAGCCGGGTAAAGAAATCCGGATCATTGGCCGTTTTGTTCCGCACCCATTCGCGGTTATTTTCAAATAGCTGCTCGTAGGAAGGCATAAAATGAGTTTTTACAATATTAAACTAAAAATAGTCGTTAGTGGTTAGTGGTTAGTTGCTTTGGCTGACCGCTGATCGGCCGTTGGCTTTTGGCCGTTGGCTGGTGTAACTAAACCGAATGCTTCCACGAAACCTGCTTTGGTTTTTTGCTTCTCGAATTTGACAAACCATTGGATTGTCGGTAAACACACTGACGACTGAACTCTGATACAGGGCGAAGACCAAGCCCAAGGCGTCCCACAACTTACAACCCAATTGGGTGTTGGCCGTTGAGACGTTGCATGCAACGTCTCTACAACCCACTTCGGTCCTGGCTCCTTCGGTGCAGAGATACTATTTCCTTATACCTCAGTCAATACCCCACCGGGGCTTCTCCGCCGCTCCACCGCGTGTTTACCGTTCACACGGATATTTTTATTATCTGTTTTGGGGATTGTGACGCCTTTATTCAAACCCGCTTCAGGCATTCCCTTTAAACAGATTATTTTTACGGCCTCAAACCGGAAACATGAAACTCGTTACGTATTTGAATAATGGCAGAGAGCAACTGGCTTTCTGCATTGATGGCAATCTGTATGATACCAACCTTGCGAACCCTGAACTGCCTGCTACCATGGCTGGTATGCTTGAGGATTGGGAGCGCTGGTCGGAGGTGGCCCGAAAAGCCGAGGATGATATCCGGTCCGGAAAGAATTCTATTGTGCCCTACGGAACAATGGACACCTCAACAATTCTTGCTCCTGTGCCAAGACCAACTTCCTGTCGCGACGGATATGCTTTCCGTCAGCACGTGGCCGCTGCCCGTCGCAACCGCCGGGTCGAAATGATCCCGGAGTTTGATCAATATCCCATCTTCTATTTCACGAATCATAATGCCATCCAGGGTCCGGGAGAGATTCGCTGTATGCCGGATCATTTTCAGAAGCTGGATTTTGAACTCGAGGCCGCGATCGTGATCGGGAAAAAAGGACGGAACATCACTGCTGCAGAAGCAGACCAGTATATCGCGGGGTATATGATCATGAATGATCTGAGCGCCAGGACCCTCCAGATGGAAGAGATGCTGCTTAACCTCGGTCCCGCAAAAGGAAAGGACTTCAGCACGGTGATCGGTCCGATGCTGGTGACGCCTGACGAGCTGGAACCTTATAAAACGTCACCGAAGCCTGGCCATACCGGTAATAATTATAACCTGGCTATGAAATGCAGGGTTAACGGAAAGGAGGTGAGCTCGGGCAATATGGGTGATATGGACTGGACCTTCGCCGAGATCATAGAACGTTGTGCCTACGGGGTGGATATCCTTCCAGGCGATGTGATCGGAAGTGGAACGGTGGGTACCGGATGTTTCCTGGAACTGAACGGAACCGGTCTGCTGAACAATCCCGATTACCAGGTGCAATGGCTTCAGCCAGGTGATGTGGTAGAGATGGAGATCGAAGGACTTGGTCTGCTCAGCAATAAAATTGTGGCAGAGGAAACGGAGTTCAGCTTGTTGAAGCTGAAAAAGCAGGCGACTGTTCAACAATAATGAATTTGAAGGAGCAGGATTTTCCTGCTCTTCTTTTAAAAACGCAATCATCCCCGATGAAAACAGGTGTGATAGGTGCTGGTGCTATGGGCACTGGAATTGCTCAGGTGGCCGCCATGGCCGGACATGAGGTGGTTTTATATGACACCAGCGCAGAGGCGCTGGAAAGAGCGCGGCTGCAATTACAGCAGGTGCTCCAACGTCTGGAGGAAAAAGGCAAGATCAATAACGCTGGGGAGATTCTGAACAGGGTGGTCTTTGCCACCGAGCTGCAGGCTTTCTCAGGGACCGGTTTGATCATAGAGGCTATTGTCGAACGACTGGCGGTAAAGCAAGAGGTATTCAGGGCGGTAGAGGCTTTAGTGGCTGAGGACTGCGTAATTGCTACCAATACATCTTCCCTTAGTGTCACCTCCATTGCGGCTGCCTGTCAGAAGCCGGAGCGTGTACTAGGCTTGCATTTCTTCAACCCTGCGCCATTGATGGCCCTTGTAGAGATCGTACCGGCTGTTCAGACCCGGGAGGGACTGGCAAGTGAGATGAAAATTTTGATGGAACGATGGGGAAAAGTGCCCGTGATAGCAAAAGATACACCCGGATTTATTGTGAACCGGGTAGCACGTCCCTTTTACGGGGAGGCCCTCCGGATTTTCGAAGAGGGAGTCGCCGATATGGCTACTATTGACTGGGCGATGACCGAGCTGGGCAAGTTCAGGATGGGTCCGTTTACGCTGATGGACTATATCGGTCATGATGTGAACTACGTGGTGACGGAAACTGTTTTCCAATCATTCTTCTACGATCCCCGATACAAGCCTTCCTTCACTCAGAAGCGCCTGCTTGAAGCTGGCTGGCTGGGCAGGAAGTCGGGAAGGGGCTTTTATAATTACTTTGAAGTGGCTTCTATTCCAGAACCTGATCGTGATCCTGTGGTAGGGAAACAGATAGTAGACCGGATTCTGGCGCTGCTGATCAATGAGGCCGCAGATGCCTTACACCTTGGGGTAGCCACTGCTCAGGACCTAGATCTGGCGATGACCAAAGGAGTGAACTACCCGAAAGGGTTGTTGGCCTGGTGTGACGAGATGGGTGCGGCGCAGGTGCTGAAAACGCTGGATGACCTTTATGCAGAATACCATGAGGACCGGTACAGAGCGAGCGTCTTATTGAGGAGGAAAGCGAGGGACAAGGAGTTGTTTTTCTAACCCTGCTTAGATTGTCTTTCAAAATAATTTCCGCATAAAAAAACTGAGATGTTTCCATCTCAGTTTTTTGTTAATCAACAAGTGTTATTTCTGGAACGTTACATTACCCGAGATCTGGAGGCTATCGGTACCACCGGAAACATTTTTTGCATAGGATTCCGGAAATGAAACGGTAACATTGTTTCCATTGACCGTTACAGTTGCGTTTTTATTATCACTGCCCGTTGCAGAATATACTATTCCGCCACTATTTCCCAAAAGGTGTATCTGACCTGGATCTGGTAGTGCAGATTGTCTATTAACTATCGCATAGCTGCCACTTGTTGTTGGTGTAGAGGCAAATGAGATCATAAGTGTTCCTGTTCCGTTATCCGGAGAGGCTGCGTGTACAAAAAAGCCGGCGAGAGAGTCATAAACCTGAACCAATTGAGCGTTATAAGACTTAGTTCCGATCTTAAAAGTTCCGGAATTGGTTTGGTTGTTGTTACTGTTGTCATCTTTCTTACAAGCAGTGAACAGGAGCGCCATTGCGGCCGTTGAGAGGAGGATTTTCTTCATATAGGTTGTTTTATGAAGGGGACAAGATATAAACAAGCTTTGATACTTAATAGCTTGTAAACATTTTCTCAGCGAAAAATCAACCTTAATTCAACGTGATCTCGTCGCGACAGGCTTTCAGATCAGGGTCCACCATCACACTATCTACCTTTTGCAGCGCTTCTTTCACTGTCGGATACTTTTCGATCATCTTCTCCATCACACAGTTACAATAGACCTGTGCCTGATTCGCCGTCTCCGACCAGCGGGTAGCGTCTTCCAGGCATGCCTGTTCGAACATTTCTTTCATTTCGGAATCCCAGCCTGCGGCACAGGAACTCAACCCGATTGTCATTAGCAACGCGATCGACCATCTTTTCATCTGAACCAATTTGTATATAAATATACTCAGCCTGATTAAAATGGTTCATGTTGTCTCAGAAGCCTAAATTTGCGCCCGGATGAACCTGCAGGTGTTGCTGGGAATGTATGAAAAGGATATCCGCCTAAAACAATTGGCGGCCGCTTTCTCATTGCCTGACCCCCCGGTAAGGATTTATCTTGACAACCTTCGGGGTTCCTCTGTCAACTTTGTGGCTACTGCAATCTGGCAACAGTCCGATCTCAACCACGTATTTATTCTCAATGACAAAGAAGAGGCAGCTTACTTCCATAACGACCTGGAGCATCTTACCCAGGCGCTGGACATCTGTTTCTTCCCTGATTCCTTTAAGAAAACAGGTGCCTTTAGTGAGCTGAACAGCAGTCATGTGATGCTGCGGACAGAGGCGCTGACGAAGTTCAGCAGCGATAAAGTGCGTAAAAAAGTGCTGGTCACTTATCCTGAAGCGTTGTTTGAGCGGGTGGTCAATCCACGGACACTCTCCGGGAATATGATCAGCATCAAGGTGGGTGAAACCCTCCAGGTGGACGGGTTGATGAAGCAGTTCGTGGAACTGGGTTTTAAGCGGGAAGACTTCGTATATGAGCCGGGACAGTTTGCGATGCGGGGTGGCATTCTTGATGTCTATTCTTTCGGAAACGAACATCCTTACCGGATAGAGTTGTTTGGGGATGAGGTTGACAGCATCAGGATCTTTAACCCGGAAACCCAGCTTTCGGAGCGAAAACTTCTCCAGGTATCCATCCTGCCGAATATCGAAACCAAGTTTGAAACCCACGAAAAAATTCCGCTGCTTGAATACCTACCGGAGAACACGATCATCTGGGTGAAGGACCTGGATTTCACCCTGGGGCGGTTGGGGAAACTGGAAGATGACCTGCCGGAGAAAATCGAGATTGGTACAGTAGCGGTGGACCATGAAGAAGAGTGGCTGAAGGCGCTGACAAGGGATGATTTTGAATCGCCGGAGGATTGGCTGCGTCTTCTGAAAAAACGGCATTTAATAGAGTGGTCTAATCATTCTCTGGAAAGACATACAGGCGATACTGTCACGACTACCCTTCAGTTTGCCACTGAAGAACAGCCCGTCTTCAACAGGCAATTCAACCTGCTGATCGATGATTTGAAGAAGCGCTGCGACAGTCAGTGTACCCCTTTCATTTTTGCTGAGAATCCCAGGCAGCTGGAGCGATTGCGCAGCATTTTTGAGGATCTTAATGCTTCCATCAATTTCACACCGATCCCTACTTCGATCAGTAAGGGATTCATTGATCACGATAAGAACATTATCTGTTATACAGATCATCAGATCTTCCAGCGCTATCATAAGTACCAGGTCAAGCAGGCCTATAGTCGCGGCAAGGCATTGACGATCCGGGCACTGAAAGAACTGCAGCCAGGAGATTATGTGACGCATATTGACCACGGCGTAGGGGTTTATAGCGGTTTGCAGAAGATCGAGGTCAATGGAAATATGCAGGAGGCCATCCGGATTATCTACAGGGATAACGATGTGCTTTATGTAAACATCAACTCCCTTCACAAGATCAGTAAATACACCGGAAAGGAAGGTTCACCACCGCGTGTGAATAAGCTGGGAAGTGATGCCTGGGAGAAGTTGAAAAACAAAACCAGGAAGCAGGTCAAAGACATTGCTGCCGATCTGATTAAACTCTACGCCAAGCGGAAAGCATCCCAGGGATTTGCTTTTTCTCCGGATAGTTATCTGCAGACGGAACTGGAGGCCTCGTTCTTTTACGAGGATACACCGGACCAGAGTAAATCGACTGCGGATGTAAAGCGGGATATGGAAGCACCCTCACCCATGGACCGGCTGGTTTGTGGTGATGTAGGATTTGGTAAGACAGAAGTAGCGATACGGGCAGCTTTCAAGGCGATCGCTGACAACAAGCAGGTGGCAGTACTTGTGCCTACGACCATTCTGGCATTTCAGCATTACCAGACATTCAGGGAGCGCCTCCGGGATTTTCCCGCTAACGTTGATTATATCAACCGGTTTAAATCGGCTAAGGAAAAAAAGGAAACCTTCAAAAGACTGGAGGAAGGAAAGATCGATATCCTGATCGGCACACATGCTATATTGGGAAAGGATGTAAAATTCAAAGATCTGGGGCTGCTGATCATCGATGAGGAACAGAAATTTGGTGTTTCCTCGAAAGAGAAGCTGCGTCAGTTAAGAGCCAATGTAGATACACTGACACTGACAGCCACCCCAATTCCGAGGACACTGCAGTTTTCTCTGATGAACGCACGGGATCTCAGTATTATGAATACGCCGCCGCCTAACAGGCAGCCGGTACATACTGAGGTGCTGCATTTTGACGAGGATGCTATCCGCGATGCCATTTATTTTGAGAGCGAACGAGGTGGTCAGGTCTATTTTATACACAACCGGGTGCAGAGCCTTCCGGACATGGTGACACTACTGCGTAATCTATGTCCTGATCTCTCCATCGGGATGGCCCATGGGCAGATGGAAGGGCACAAGCTGGAGCAGGCCTTGTTCGACTTTATCGGGCAGAAGTATGATGTATTGTGCTGTACGAATATTGTAGAGAGCGGGGTGGATATTCCAAATGCCAATACGATCATCATCAACAACGCGCATCATTTTGGGCTCAGCGACCTGCATCAGCTCAGAGGCAGGGTGGGTCGTAGCAATAAAAAGGCCTTCTGTTATCTGATCGCTCCACCAATGAGTACGCTGCCTAACGATAGCCGTAAACGGCTTCAGACACTCGAGCAGTTCAATGAACTGGGGAGTGGATTCCAGATATCCATGCGCGATCTGGACATACGTGGAGCTGGAAACCTGCTTGGTGGTGAGCAGAGTGGATTCATTGCAGAGATCGGCTTTGAAATGTATCAGAAGATCCTTGACGAGGCCATCCGGGAACTGAAGACCACCGATTTCAAAGACGTCTTCAAAGAAGAATACGATCGGAAACGTGATTTTGTCAGCGATTGTACTATTGATACCGATCTGGAGATTCTGATACCGGATACTTATGTGGAAAGCATCACCGAGCGGCTTTCACTGTACACACAGCTTGACAATATCGAGTCGGATGAGGAGCTGGAACTGTTTGCAGAAGAGCTGCGTGATCGCTTCGGACCCATGCCTTCGCAGGTGGAGGAGCTTTTTACCACGATCCGTTGCCGGAAAGTGGCCAAGGAACTGGGCTTTGAAAAACTTATTCTGAAGAATAAGCAGTTACGGCTGTACTTCATCAACAATCCTGATTCTCCTTATTTCGAATCACCGACCTTCAACCATATCATGCGCTATATCCAGACACAAACGAACCATGCGCGCCTGAAGCAGGTTGGAAAAAACTTCATGTTACTGGCCGATAAGCTGGAGGACATGCAGCAGGTTTATGAGTTTCTCTCAGGCATTCATACTACCCTTCCCGGGCTAGAGAACTAGGATCTCCCACCTGAAAATTTCGCCCCGGGCTATGGTTTATTTAGAATATTTGATGTAAATTACTCATGTTATTTGGTATCATACGTTCCTCTAACCTTTGGCTTCATGGACAAGATCAGGGTGATTATTGCTGACGACCATCACATATTGCTGGATGGATTAAAGGTGTTGCTGCAGAAGCAAAAAGACATCGAACTAGTTGGCGCTTATCAGAACGGCCAGGAAGTATTGCAAGCGCTCCCGGTTCTGGAAGTGGATATCGCTGTTGTTGATATCAATATGCCTTTGATTGATGGCGCAGCTCTGACCCGGCAGATCAAAACGCTGTATCCTGATGTTGCTGTGATTGTACTCTCAATGTATGACGACTCTGGTCATATCATGGAGCTGATAGATGCAGGCGCATCTGCATATTTATTGAAGAACACGACTGACAGAGAGCTCATGGATGCTATCAGGGCGGTGGTACAGGGAAAGATGTACTTTCCGACAGAGGTTTCAGAAACCATTGCGCTGGCAGCTCTCCATCAGCAGAAAAAAGGAGAGGCGCCACCGGTACCGAGGCTCACGGAAAGGGAGCTGGAGGTATTACGTCTCATTGCAGCGGAATACAATAATGCTGAGATAGCCCGGACCCTTTTTATCAGTGAGCGAACGGTAGAAACCCATCGTAAGAACATGCTTCGAAAAACCAATAACAAGACGATAGTCGGTCTGTTGAAGTTTGCGATGGAGCAGCAAATCATCTGAGAAGCCCCAACAATTTCCTTTCAGAGGCGGCATCCGTGGTAGCACGGATAAAAAAATACCCTGTAATGCGGATTGCAGATGCGTGCGCTGTGGAGCTAGTTTTGCCCTCAGGCAATTCAATCTAAAATTCACCCAAAAAAATCGAAAATGAGAAAACTTCTTTTTGCACTCATGCCAGTGCTCCTGCTCAGCATCTATAGCTGTGAAAAAGACAATAACGATCCTCCACCTCCCTCCAATCCCAGTGGTCCGACACCATTTACACCTCCAACGCCTTCATCTGCCAAAGGTGCATTTGTGGGTATTAAGATGCAGTACACCATGACCAATGATCAGATACCCATTCCTGTATCGATTGAATCTGAGATTGCTGTTGCTTCCGTCGGCGGGTCTTCAGGAAACGTGGATGCGGGTACTGTAGAGGTGAACGGCGTGGCGCTGGATAAGAACCCCAACAATTCTTATGTGAAGATGGGCACTCTGATTGATTCTGTTGATCTGGATCTGGGTAACAGTATAGAATGGTCTGTATCCGGGGCAGGCAGTGTGGCCGGTTTCACTTATAATCATACAGATGCTTTTCCATCTTACACAGATTCTCTTCCTTCGAACATCACCAGAGCAAACGGCCTTAGCCTGAATTTGTCCAGTGCGAGCAATGCGGACTCTGTCTATGTATTTGTGGCTGCAGGTGATAAATATGTACTGAAGAGCTATGCAGGTAATGCAACGAATATCACTATTGCTGCTTCCGATCTTAATACACTTCCAGCGGTGAGCAACAACACAGCCTTTCTCCAAGTACTTCCTGTTAAGTTCCGGGTGGCCAATGTTGGTGGTGAGGACTATGTGTTCATCAAGCAGCGGGCAATTGTACGGGCAATCAATATAGAATAGGTTTCCATTTACCCCAAATCATCCACTGTCGTACGTTAGAGGGTGGATTTTTTTAAATCCCCAGCGGGACCTTTCGTGGTCCTGCTGTTTTTTTTAGTTTACGGTTCTGTTAGCGGAAGTGTTTCCTCTTTTAGTTCCTCTTCTCCGGCACCAGTCTCAGTTGTAATCACAGTAGATTCCTGCCGTGACTCCTCAACTACAGGCTCCGGACGGCCACAGGAAAGAAGTGCGACGAGGGCCAGAACGGAAGTTAGAATTACAGCTATCAAATAATTTCTCCACCACATAAGTTATTGTTTTTGAATGTCCTTCCTCAAACTAAGAGCGCTGGACGTCCAATGAGGAAACAATTTTGTACCAGTGTCCCATTTAGATCTGTTAAAACCCCCTTCATTATTCTCCGTTGGTTCTGGTAAATTCGTTCTTATTGCTTAGTTTATGAAGATTGCGACCTATAATGTAAATGGAATCAATGGTCGGCTACCTGTACTGCTGCGCTGGCTGGAAGAGGCCCAACCCGACCTCGTTTGTCTGCAGGAGTTGAAAGCGCCGCAGGAAAAGTTTCCGCTGGATGCCATCAGGGATGCGGGATATCAGGCGATCTGGCACGGACAAAAAAGCTGGAATGGCGTTGCGATTCTTTCAAAGGAATTAGAATTGAGAGAAATCCGCAGAGTGCTGCCGGGAGATCCGGAAGATGTACACAGCAGGTATATTGAAGCTGAAGTGGATGGTATGATCCTCGGTTGTCTTTACCTGCCTAATGGCAATCCCGCTCCTGGTCCTAAGTTCGATTATAAACTCCAGTGGTTTTCGAGATTCAGTCAGCATGCCGGAGAACTGATTGCTTCCGGAAAACCTGTGATTCTGACGGGTGATTACAATGTCATTCCGACTGAGCTGGATGTTTACAAGCCAGAGCGCTGGGTCAGGGACGCACTTTTTCGCCCGGAAACAAGGGAGGCTTACGCGGCATTATTGTCGCAGGGATGGATTGATGCGCTGAGGTTCCTATATCCCGAAGAGACCATCTATACCTTCTGGGATTACTTCCGGAATGCCTATGGCCGGAATGCGGGCCTCCGGATCGATCATTTCCTACTGAGTCCCCCAATGAAAGACAGGTTGCGGACGGCTGGGGTAGACCATCATGTGAGGGGCTGGGAGAAAACAAGTGACCATGCCCCAGTTTGGATCGAGGTAGAGGATTAAATGCTGCTTCGCTCTATTCCTGGATAGTGGCCGAAGCAGAGGAGCGTCCCCAGGCGGCAAAATAACCCAGGGCACCACCGGTGATATTTGAAACAGGATTTCCGGGTGCAGGCGAACCAGCGTTGTTGAGTGTTCTTCGGAGTGTTTCGAAATAGGTGTACACCTTCTCATCCATTGTCATCAGGAGCACATCGATCTTATCGCCCGGCTGTAGTTCATTGATCACGTCAGCTTTCACCGTGTTGCCGTTATTAAACTTATCATTAAACACTATCAGATCGCCCGGCTCGTTTAGTAACGTGTCATTCTTTGTAAGGATGCAGCGATAGTAGTTCGCCTCCTGTTCCGGATCCTGAAACCAGGTATAGAGTTCATAACCCGGATCGCCGAAACCCTGATCCTGGTAAACCCAGGTAAGCGAATCGATGGGAACTGGTGCGGGCATAACAGTGGTTGAGGTGAAAGTCCTGCTTTCTGCTACAACAACCAGGGTATAACTTTCACCGACAGATGTTTTGTAGACCGGCAGTTCATAGTAACCATCTGCTGCATGCGGAACCTGGGTGGTATCTCCCTGTCCGTTTACAAGTAAAACACTGGCATCCTCAATCCGTTGCTGAGGATACCTTCCATAGTAATCACTGGTGAGGGAAACACGCGCCCTGAAAGGGTGTTCTCCTTCATATAGGTCGGCTTCTATCACTACAGCGGGGTTTGCCGTATTGAGATCTATATTCACCACTTTCTCGCAGGAACAAAAGCTGATGGCCATCAGGCCGATTAACACGCTACGCTTCATGTGGAATTAAAATTTAAAATTGTAGGTGACTGAGGGAATCCAGGTAAATAGAGACACCTGAACCGATTCTGTTAGCTGAGGGTTATCCTCGTTTTGCCGAAAATCTATGATGTAGGCATTCTGTCGTCCGTAGGCATTGTAAAGAGAGAAGTTCCAGGAGCTTTCCCTGCGGTCGGTCTTGCGTGTTATCCAGGTTAGCCCCAGATCAAGGCGGTGATAATCGGGCATCCTGTAGCTGTTGCGACTGACGTAGTAAGGAACTTGTATACCTCCGACATCGTATTTACCGGAAGGAAAGGTTGCCGCACTTCCCGTATAGTAAATCCAGTTCGCAGAAAGTTTCAATTTTGGTGAAAGCTCGTACATGGCAACGATTGCAAGATCATGAATCCGGTCCTGACGGGCCGGGAATTCCTCGCTGTTATTGATATCATCGAACTGACGCAGAGAACGGGACCAGGTGTAACTCAGCCAGCCTGTGAGCCGACCTGTCTGTTTGCGGACGAGCAACTCCACGCCATAGGCCCTACCCTTTCCATAGACTAGCTCACCTTCTACTTCTTCATTGAAGATCAGTTCTGCATCATCGCGATAATCGATCTGGTTCTGCAGTGTTTTGTAGTAGGTTTCGATGGAGAGTTCATATTCATTATCCCGGAAATTTCTGAAGTAACCGACTGAAACCTGATCAACCAGTTGCGGTTTGATATTATTGCTTGCGGGCACCCACTGGTCGGTGGGACTTGCTGTGGTAGAGTTACTCAAAAGGTGTAGGTATTGATACATCCTGTTATAGGACGCCTTAACTGAGCTTTTATCGTTTATGGAGAACCTGGCTGCGATCCTGGGTTCGAAGCCTCCATACCAGGTGATGCTTTCCCAGTCGCCATACCGTTGGCTCGAGAGCTTATTCCCTTCCTCATCGAAAGTGTGTACCAGCGCGTCGCCCATGAAATTAAATCCGGAATAGCGCAGACCATACTGTAGGCCCAGACGCTCAGAAACCCGCATATCATTCTGGATGTACACCGCACCTTCCAGTGCTTTTCTTCCGCTTAGAGCATCATTATTAAAATTGCTGAACGGACCGACTTCTATTTTCCCTGGCTTAAAGGTGTGATGGATCAGGTTGAAACCAAACCTGATATTATTGTTCGGGTTGGCAGAAAGACCAAAATCCTGTTTCAGGTTCCAATCCTGAATGGAAGACGTGATCGTTATGTCTTCTCCATCGAAACCCAGCTTGACGCGGTAGTTATAGTTGCTGAAGATGAGGGAGGTGTTAGAAAAGAGTTTGCTGTTGATGATATGGTTCCAGCGAAGCGTGGCGGTGCTATTGCCCCAGTCGAAGCCAAAGACATCCTGAAAGCCAAACACGTCCCGTCCGAAATAACCTGAAAGAAAGATCCTGTCTTTAGGTCCCAGTTGGTAATTGGCTTTCAGATTCAGATCATAGAAGTAGAGCCTGGAATCGTTCAGACGTTCATCCGGACTAAGCTTCAAAAAAAGATCGGCATAGGTTCTTCTTCCGGAGATCATGAATGAACCTTTGTCCTTCACGATGGGACCTTCCAGTGTCAGGCGGGAGGCGATCAGACCGATTCCCCCGGAGGCGCTGTAATGTTTGTTGTTTCCGTCGCGCATTCTGACATCCATGACAGATGATCCCCGGCCACCGAATTCAGCAGGCGTTCCACCCTTGTAAAGCGTTACATCCTTTATGGCGTCTGAATTGAACACTGAGAAGAAACCCAGCATGTGTGAGGCATTGTAGACAGGTGCTTCATCCAGAAGAATCAGATTCTGGTCGGCTGCACCACCTCTTACATAGAAACCCGCATTCCCCTCTCCAGCCGCCTTGACACCTGGGGTCAGTTGAATTGTCTTGATAATATCCTTCTCACCAAACAGCACGGGTACTGATTCAATCTGCCGGGGATCGAGCTTGAACACACTCATCTGATTGGAGCTGACATTTTCATCTACCCGTTCTGTGCGGACAACTACTTCTTCCAGGTTTGTAGCAAGCGGTGCCAGCTCTACATTGATCGATGTATTAGCTGTCAGCGCTACTTCGCGCTCCTGTGGGGTATAGCCTGTATACTGATAGATGAGGGTGTAAGTGCCGGGTGGCAATGTAAGAGAATAAAAACCGTATGTATTGGTGGCCGTGCCGCGGCTGGCATCGGTTTTGACAACAATAACGGCTCCGATCAGATCTTCACCATTACTGGCATCTTTTACTGTTCCACTAACGGTAAAATTCTGAGCCTGTGCTGATCCCACGGTCAACAGGCTGAGGAGGAGAAAAATACGTAGCAACATAAAGCGTTGGTTAAACGACAAAAACAGAAGGCCCGCTCTCAGGCTCAGCCTGTTACGAAGCGGCGCGAAGCTATTGAATTCCCTTGTAGCTAATATGTTAAATTGTTTAACCTGGTTCGGGCATGTTGTTTTTAGTCTGAAACTGTCAGAAACAGACCTTATGGAAAAGCGCATATTTGGAATCATCCTGACGATTCTTGGGATTGTAGGCCTGATCATGGCTGCGGTGGGATTTGTCAATAGTGAAAATAACTGGCGGGAGCTGATTGTGTATGGTGTACTTGGATTTATATTCTTTTTCTCCGGGATCAGCCTCATTCGCACGACGAGTGACACAGACAGGATAGAGCGGATTGACTAGACAGAGTTGCAAACCTCAGCCTTGATCCTCATTGCTTTGAAAGGCTGAGAATGTTTAAGCTGAGCCTACTACCTTTGCAGGCAGTAAGAAGCGCCGTGGCAGATATTATCCAATTATTATCCGATCATATAGCAAACCAAATTGCAGCCGGTGAAGTAATTCAGCGTCCTGCCTCTGCCGTGAAAGAGATGTTGGAGAATGCCATAGATGCTGGTGCTACCGAGATACAGCTGATTCTGAAAGACGCAGGTAAGGAACTGATCCAGGTTACGGACAACGGGAAGGGGATGAGTCCGACTGACGCCAGAATGAGTTTTGAGCGCCATGCTACCTCTAAAATCCGCGATATTGATGATTTGTTCAGAATACGAACGATGGGTTTTCGGGGTGAGGCGCTGGCTTCTATCGCTGCGGTAGCGCAGGTGGAGCTGAAAACCTGTCAACAGGGTCAGGATGTAGGAACCCGTATCTGTATTGAGGGTACTGAGGTGAAGCTACAGGAACCCTGCGCAACACCTGCGGGAACAAACCTCATGGTGAAGAACCTGTTTTTCAATGTTCCTGCCCGCAGGCATTTTCTGAAATCGAACAATACCGAGTACAGGCATATCATTGATGAGTTTACGAGAGTTGCTCTGGCATATCCGCAGGTAGGATTCAGGGTATGGCATAACGGAGTAGAGCAGTTTAAGCTGGAATCCGGAAATCTGAAAACCCGGATTGTTGGACTGCTGGGTTCTGCCTATGAAAAAAACCTGGTGCCGGTAGAAGAAGAAACGGAGTTTTTGAGTATCAGGGGTTTTATTGGTAAACCTGAAGCTGCGACGAGGACGCGGGGCATGCAGTTCTTTTTTATCAATAACAGATTCATCCGCAACCCTTACCTGCATCATGCGTTGACAACAGCCTATGAGGGATTGATCGACAAGTCCGCTTTTCCTTTTTATGTTTTGTTCCTTGAAACGGATCCGGCACATGTTGATGTGAATGTGCATCCTACCAAGCAGGAGGTGAAGTTTGATGACGATCGGATGATGTATGCATATCTGAACGCAGCCGTGAAGCATTCCCTGGCGAGATTCAATATAGCCCCCTCCCTGGATTTCTCACTGAACACTGAGATCACTCAGTTGCCTTCAGTGCAGCTTCCTGTCAGAGCAGAGCAGAAAGAAGCTGTTGAAAAAGGATACCTCTACAATACATTTAGCCAGAAGAACCAGGCGCACTTCATTGACCGTTCACAGGGGATGCAGCAGTGGAAAGAACTATATGCCATCGCTGCTACGCCTCCGGCACCGCGACCGGAATTAGCGCCCCCGGTAATGCAGGAGCCCGTGCAACAGACCTTTATCCAACAGGAAGACACCCAAACACAGTCCGGTAACCGAAACCTTCTGTTAGTCCAGGGCTCAATGCTGGTGACTACCGTGAAATCCGGAATGATGCTGGTTCATATCAGACGGGCGCAGGAGCGTATCTGGTACGAAAGACTGTTGGAACAATGGAACAGTGGCCATTCTGCTTCTCAGCAGCTTTTATTCCCGGTGTCGCTGGAACTGGCACCGCAGGATGCCATTCTTTTACAGGAAGTACTAACGGATCTCACGAGGATTGGTTTCGATATATCGCCTTTCGGGCAGCACACCTTTGTCGTGCAGGGTGTTCCTTCTGCTTTGCCTTCCGGAGAAGAGAAACCTGTGATCGATGAGGTATTGGATCAGCTCCGTCACGAATCGTCAGATGCTGTTGGCCACCGTACGGACCGCTTGTTGCGGCAGATGGCCCGAAGACTTTCTGTCAACAGACAGGCTATTCACCAGGCAGAGGCCCAGCAGGCGCTGATTGATGAATTGTTTGCCTGCTCCCAGCCGGAATATGCACCTGATGGCAAAAAAGTATTTACGATGCTGCGGAAAGAGCAGCTGGAAGCGCTGCTTGGGTAATATCGATCAGTGTGTGTTCAGCCTATTTTCGCTAATTTACGCGCTTTATTAAGTCCCAATTCCAGATATGTCTGTTCTGAAGTTCTACCCCCTGAAAGTAAAAGAGGTTCGCCAGGAAACAACCGATTGTGTTTCTGTAGCGCTTGAAGTGCCTGATGAACTCAGGGAAATTTTCCGTTTTGCTCCGGGTCAGTACCTCACTTTCAGAAGACACATGGAAGATGCTGAGATTCGCAGGTCGTATTCCATTTGCTGCAGTCCTTCGGATAACGAGCTCAGGGTAGCCATTAAGAAAGTGACTGGCGGTAAGTTCTCCGGGTTTGCGAACTCCGGTTTGAAACCCGGTGAAGTCCTGGAAGTGATGCCTCCTATGGGAAAGTTCAGTCCAAAAACTTCTGAAAAAGCAAAAAAGCACTATCTCGCCTTCGCTGCCGGAAGTGGTATTACGCCCGTTATGAGCATTCTGAAAACAGTTCTTGAACAGGAGGCTGATAGTCAGTTTACCCTTGTTTATGGAAACAGGAACAGAAACACGATCATATTCCGGGAGGCCATTGAAGGATTAAAAAACAGGTATATAAACCGCGTGCGGATCTATCATGTTCTCAGCCGTGAGCTTATGGATGTACCTATGTTCAACGGCAGAATTGACGCAGGTAAAGTGGAAGAATTTTCCAATTCCCTGATCGATCTGAGTGGAATTGATGAGGTTTTCATTTGCGGCCCTGAAGAGATGTTATTGTCTGTACGGAAGAAACTGATTGATAAAGGCGTTCCCACGGAGAAGATCCACATAGAATTGTTCTCCTCCCCGGACCAGCCGAAGGCTACGCATGAGAAATGGGTAAAAGAGCACAGCAAGGATGCGGGTCCTGTAAGTAAAGTGAGTGTAAGACTGGATGGAGCCACGTTTGAAATGGATCTATCTTATAACAGTGATAGCATTCTGGATGCAGCTCTCAAGCATGGAGCCGATTTGCCCTATGCGTGTAAAGGAGGGGTCTGCAGCACCTGTCGGGCAAAACTGGTAGAAGGAGAAGTAGAAATGGAGGTCAATTATGCTCTGGAAAAGGATGAAGTAGAGCGGGGTTATATACTAACCTGCCAGTCGCATCCAAAAACTGAGAAGGTTGTGGTTGATTTTGATGCACGGTAGCGGGAGATCAGACCGTTAAAAGTCTTTCTTTCTGAGTTGCTTTTTAAGGGAGACTCTTTTCTTATGTTCCAGCCTCTTTTCCTTAACGGCCTTCGATATTCTCGTCGGCTTCCGTTTCCGGGGAACGAAAAGACTCTCTGCAACCAATTTTTGTAGCTTGAACAGCGCCAGTTCCTTGTTTTCCAGTTGCGAACGGGTCTCACTACTTCTGACGATCAGCATCCCATCCTTGTTAATGCGATTTTTGAGCTTGTCGAGGATCATTTCCCGCTGTTCCTGATCCAGAAGTTGAGAACCAGCAACCGACCACCAGACTTCGGCTGCTGTCTCCACCTTATTGACATGCTGACCACCCTTTCCACCACTGCGTGAGGTACGGAAAAACACCTCGCTGCCGAGGTGCTGAATGATATGATCTGCGGAGTGCAATTAATCTTCTTTTTTGGGAACAGTGCGAAACACGACATCCCAAAGAACGGAACTGACTCCAAATCCTTTATCGGGATACTTGTAGTGATGCAAATGGTGATTTCTCCAGAGTGCCTTCAGAAATCTTGGTGGAGCGAAAGCATGTATAGCATAGTGCATAGAGCCATACATGATGTAGCCGAAGACGAAACCGGGGAAGAAACCCAGTGCCCACCAGCCCATCGCTGCATGCATACCCAGGAAAATCAGAGTCGCGATGACCAGACTTGGAACCGGAGGCATGAACAGACGCTCCCTGTCCCTTGGGTATTCATGGTGTACACCGTGCATTGTGTAAATAAAACGCTGTGCCCTCTGGCTATCTGCAACATAGTGGAAGAGATATCGGTGCATGATGTATTCAAACAAGCTCCAGAAAAGAGCACCGCCGATGAACAATAAAGCGAGTAGGGAAGCGGTAATCTCTTTATATGCCCCCCCGTAGTACAGCATCAGAATGATGACAGGAAAATAAATGCTATAAATCACCAGGGGATGCGTTTTTGTCATCATCTCCAGATAATCATTTTGAAAAAGCCGGGCCTGTCCTTTGTTCTTGATCTTGTCGAAATGCATATCTCCTTAGTGATTGGATGTCACAAAAATAAGATTAATGCTGATGAGTTAAACGGCTTTGAGACCTCCGAAAGTATGGCGGATCACAACTCATTCAGTCACAACAGAATGCAAACAGATTCTTCTTTCAGTCAATTAAACCTTCCATCTTACTGACACTGGAATACCTCAGCGGGCTATAACTTCTTCTCGTCTTCCTTATCCCCCGGGGTTTCTTCCAAAGGCCATTCTTCCTTTCGGACCTTTTTCCTGACCTTATCCATCCACAGCAGGAAAGCCGGCTGGAGTGTGAGATTGGTGATCATTGCCAGCAATAAAGTCAGGGAGGTCAGTAAACCGAGTGACCGGGTACCATCAAAATCTGAAAGCACAAAAACTCCAAAACCTGCCACGAGGATCAGGGAAGTATAGATGATGCTGAGACCCGTATCATAAATCGTTCTTCTGACGGTTGCGGCGATGTCGTCATCATGAGCAGACAATTCCTGTTTGAAATTAACCAGAAAGCGAATGGTAACGTCAATTGTGATGCCCAGTGCCACACTGAAGACCAGAACAGTTGAGGGCTTGATGGGGATATTGGTCCAACCCATAACCCCGGCTGTGATCAGCAGGGGGATGATATTGATCACAATAGAAATCAGCAAAATCCTCCAGCTTCTGAACAGGAAGATCATGCACCCGAAGATCATGATGAATGCCAGCAAGAGACTTTCCTTCAGACTGTTGATAATAAAGCGGCTGCCCTCGAGGAAGACAATACTTGTTCCTGTAAAAGAAACATCATA
>JAEYQO010000101.1:5000-46846 GCA_023409975.1 Bacteroidota bacterium
TTGATGGTTGATGGTTGGGGGGGGGTGGGTTGTGGTGGGAGGTGCAGCCCTTGTGCGGAAAATGCTTAGATCCTGCCAGTTTGCGCGTAAAAAGCCACCCGTACTATTGAGAAAGCCTAAGGTTTGTCCGGGGTCAGACCGACACCACCAGGAAACCAGTACGACGTATGTCAGACACCGTTCCCTTGTCTTATGCAACTTAGTTGGAACCTACAAGGAACCTTTACCGAACCGTCACCGAACCTTGAAGGTACTTGCATGGCACCCCAACCGAACCCACTTGCGAAGTATAGAGGGACTGCAGCTTCTGGTGGGTGGTGGATCCAACTAGCGATCGGCCTGCGCCTGCATACGTCTGATGCGGTCCTCCAGCTTTTCGCTGCTGAGCTCTTCCCGAAGGCTATCTACTTTGATCGGGAAACAGAAAGGGGTTAGGTTTTCCGGGCGACTGACGATAATCCGGCTTTTGTAGATGCGCTCCAGTGCCGCATGTAGTCTACCCGCTTCCACTTCATAGGCAAGCACTTCGTTATAAGCCTGCTGCAGTAAAAGATGGTTGGGCTCGTGATCGTTTAGCACCTGATAGATCAGCGAGGTAGAATTCTGCAGGTGGCGCTGCTTTTTCTGAGCTCCTGGAAATCCCTGAAACACCAATCCGGCAATGACGGCAATATCTCTGAACTTCCGCTTGCCCAACTCTGCAGCATTAATACTCCGCTGTAAATCGTGATACCAGTTCGAAGGACTGAACAGGTCATTGACCGTAGCCTCATCGATCTCGATAGGCTGATCACTCAGCAATTCCAATCCATAATCGTTCATCGCCATGGAAAAAGTCATGGGCTTTTTTGCAGAGAGGCGCCAGGCTATCAAAGAGGCCAGCGACTGATGAACCAGCCTTCCTTCAAAAGGGTAGACAAATAGATGATATCCGTCCCTGGTATGGATCAGCTCAAGCAGCGTTTCATTTTCACGAGGAATCGCAGATGCCGTTCGTTGCTTTTCAAACAGTGGCTCAAGAAAAGCCAGCAGAGGATGAAACGGAGCAGGGTCTGCAGCCTGCTGGAAAGCCTTGCGGAGGACTTCTCCCAGGATAGCCGAGAGCGGTAACCGCCCACCCAGCCAGGCCGGAATGATCGCCGATCTGGCCGTAGATTTTCGAACTAACACCTGCATGTCCCGGATCATGACCAATTCCAGCTTTCTTCCTGCGAGAACAAAGACATCACCGGGCTTCAACCTTGAGATAAAGGATTCCTCTACAGTTCCCACAAAACCACCACCCAAAAACTTCACTGTCATCAGCGCATCACCCACGATGGTTCCGATATGCATACGATGCCTCATCGCTATGCGCCTGTTCAGGACCCGGTATAGTCCGTCTGCGAATACCACTTTGTGATAGTCATCATAAGCGTTAAGCGTACTACCGCCATGTGCAATAAAAGCTATCAGCGTATCCCATTCCTGCTGACTGATATCTGCGAAACAATGAGTGGTACGCACCTCTTCCAGCAGCTCTTCAGCATCAAAGCCTTCTCCTACTGCTCTGGTAACCATATACTGAATGAGCACATCGTATGCGAGCAGCACCGGCTGGCGACTTTCTATGATCTGCTGTTCATAGCCATCCTGCAGGGCTGCAGCTTCCACAATCTCGAGGGAATGAGTAGGAACAAAGTAGATATTGCTTACCGCGTTAGGTTCGTGACCACTGCGTCCAGCCCTTTGTAAAAATCTGGCTACGCCTTTGGGCGATCCGATCTGGATGACGGTATCTACCGGACGGAAGTCGACACCCAGATCGAGACTGGAGGTACACACTACCACCTTGAGACTGCCCTGGTGCAATTGTTCCTCCACCCAACTTCTGACTTCTCCATTGATGGCGCTATGGTGTAAAGCGATCACACCTGCCAGAGAGGGATCTGCGTTGAGCAGTGTCTGATACCAGATTTCTGCCTGGGAGCGGACGTTAGTGAACAGCAGTGTCGACCGGCTTTGATGAATAATCGGCAACACATGATCGATCATTTTAGTGCCGAGATGACCAGCCCAGGGAAAGCGCTCAACCGTTTCAGGAAGAACAGTATGTAACGCAATCTGCTTTTGCAGGTCAGCGCGCACTAACACTCCATTACCTTCATCTCCGAGTAAAACCTGAAGTGCTTCATTCAAATTTCCGATAGTAGCTGAGATTCCCCAGATACGTAAGGGTGGAAAAACATCTGGTGTCCTAAGTCTCCGGAGATGAGCCAGCGCCAGTTCTACCTGCACCCCTCTTTTACTGCCTAGCAGCTCGTGCCATTCATCAACAGCGATGCAGGCCAGGTCCCGGAACATTGTCTTATACCCTTTGGAAGCGATGAGCAGATGCAGGCTTTCCGGTGTGATGATCAATACCTCAGGAACATTTGTTTTCTGCTTCTGTCGTTCCGAAACAGGTGTATCTCCGTTTCTTACGGCTACCTTCCAGGGAATTGCCAGCTCTGCCAGAGCCTCTTCCATCGCGCGGGCGATATCCTTTGCCAGCGCACGTAACGGCGTGATCCATAGCAATTGGAGTCCATTCTTCCGCCGCTTCTGGTAATCAGGATGATTGTTGATGAACTCGATAACGACAGCCAGAAAAACAGAGTATGTTTTTCCAAAACCAGTAGGAGCATTTACAATTCCATTGAGTCCTTCCAGGTATAGTTGCCAGGTTTCCTCCTGAAAAGCGAAGGGGTGCAAACCTTTCCCTGCGAGCCAATTAACAATAACTGATTTACCTGCGTTTTCCACTCTGCTAAAGTATTGAAAGAGTCTTTACAGAGTCGGGTTTAATGCGAAGCACACCCTTCAGTTTTGAATCTTCCTGATATAGAACTATATTCAATCCACCGGAGTGCTGTTTTAAAGGTGAGAAATCGTGGAGACTTTCAAAATTTTAAATCATCACCATGGACAAGATTTATGAAACTACCGAGTTAATCTGGAAATCTCATGAAAATTACTTGGGTAAGCAAACTCAGGAGCTTAAGAACTTTATTGTTACTGACTACCTGGCCAATTTGTTTTGTCCCGGAGAATACTATTATTATGTCTTAAATTCTCCTACGCTTACTTTAGATATTGTGAGTCCAGGCGTTGAAAAGCTGCTTGGCGTTCGGCCCGAAGATTTCTCCATCCGCGTTCTGTCACAGATTATTCATCCGGATGACGTCGAGTTCTTTCTGAAGTGCGAGGATGTTGTTGCCTACTTTCTTAAAAACTGTATACCGCCTGAGAAGATGGTGCACTATAAAATTTCCTATTGCCTGAGAGAAAAAACCAAACATCGTGGTTATAGGCTTTTCCTACTTCAGACGATTACCATACAAACTACGCCCGAAGGAGCACTTCTTAAAGTTTTCGGATCTCACACAGATATATCACATATCACCGAAGTCAACAACCACAAACTGTCACTGATAGGTTTAAATGGTGAACCATCTTTTCATAGCATAGATGTTTTTTCGGATGAGGTGCTTGATGGGTATAAACCCTATTCCAGTGAGGGTCGATTGTCGGACTGTCCCTTCAGCAAACGGGAACTTGATATTGTGCGCCTGCTCTCATCGGGGCTGAACACGGAAGAAATTGCGACCAAATTATTTGTCAGTCGCAACACCGTTGAAAGCCACCGTCGTAATATACTCAGGAAATGTGATGCTAAGAACACCGTTCAACTGGTGGCGGATTGCATCCGTTTGGGGTATATCTAAAAGAAAACAACGGAAGACACGAAGTCTTCCGCTGTTCAAACCTCAGTTATTTCGACCAGGTAGTTCCGGCCCACTGCAGTGTATTCCCATTTATAGTATAAGTCTGGGGATCATCATCCGGTGGTGTATTTACGGTATCTCCGCAAATAACCATGCTTTGGTAGTTCAGCACCAGCTTATTGCCATTTGTTGACCATTTGAAATGAGTGGTGGACCCATCTTCACAGCCAGGCGTATTGTTCACATCTTTATAGTGTAAAAACCCTGAACAATCGCTATTGAATTTAATGTCTACATTACCGGAGCCAACGAACCAGTGGCCGACAAGTTGTGGATCTCCACAGTTGCCGCTACCACCGCCGCCACCCTGGGAGGTGCGGGTACCACTTATGGTACCTGAGTAGCCGTCCGAATCCTGCCATGTTCCGCTTACCTGTGTCCCTGAGATGCTGATATTGAAAGTAACGGAATAACCACCACCGAGGTTCATTGATACATTCATCGCGCCGGAAGAACTAACGTTTCCCGAGAAATTCCTCGTCATGCCGCCGCTGTTGTAAGAGCCCGTTGCCTGATTGTTAGTAACAGTCATTTCCCAGTCCCCGAGCACTTCTCCATCTTCAAATGCCTTACCTTCATAAGTTCCGTCGTAGGCACCGCCGCTTCCGCCGCCTCCGCCGCCTCCTGTTTTAGTGCCTTCGACACCACCGACGCCGCCCTCATTGTCTTTCCAGGAACCGAGCACCTGATCACCACTGAATATCAGCTCAACGTCGATGACATATCCAGGCTCAGGAGATACCTGGAAGGCAATTTTACTATCCTTCACTTTACCGTTGAATTCGTGGGTTTGAGAAGCTACGGTGAAGTTTCCTGAGGCATTACCGTTCTGTACCGTCATCGACCAGGTTCCGATCTGGCCTGAAGGTCCTATTATTGTTCCACTGTAGGTTCCATCATGACCTGGATCTCCGTCCTTATCCTTGTCGGACTTTGAACACGCAGAGAGTAGCATTAGCGGCACTGCAAACAGCAGTATTGCCCACCCAAATAGTCTTAGTTGTTTCATACACAAACGCATTTTAGAAATTTATGAATAGGTATTTATTCCTGTTTAAACTTAGCCTTTACGTCGCCTAAAATACGGCTCCTACCAGCGAAATATCAAGGGCATCATCGAGCACAGCTATTACCACCTGGGGCAGGTAGTCCTGATTCGAAAAATGGCGCTGGAGGCCGGTATCACCTAACCATCCTGTAATTGTTTTCTGCTCACTACCAAATCAAAGTTCCTCGTACTTTGTCAATTCAAAATGCGATCCACCACCGTTGGCATGTCCGCATGGGGAACAACTGCTTTTAGCAACTTCACCGACAGGTAACCGCGACCGGCACCCAACACTCGGACTTGCTGTGTTGTAATGCAGCTTCCAACAAATAGAAACATCTTTAGTTCCGGTGTTTTCAACAACAGAGAATCCACTCCCGCCATTTGAATAGGAACAAATGGTAAAAATGAGTGGAAGCCCCACAACTTCCCATGATTTGCAGATCACGTCCTTATCGTAAGACTCAGAATGGCTTGCCGGAGTTGAAATGGGTACCATAGTCCATTGCGGAGTACCTCCACCGCCGCCCTGGGATGTTCGGGTACCACTGATGCTGCCTGAGTATCCATCTGAATCCTGCCATGTTCCGCTGACCTGTGCGCCTGAGATACTGATATTGAAGGTAACAGAATAACCACCGCCGAGGTTCATTGATACATTCATGACACCCGAAGAACTAACGTTTCCGGAGAAGCTCTTTGTCATGCCACCGCTGTAGTAAGTGCCCGTTGCCTGACTGTTAGTTACCGTCATTTCCCAGTTTCCCAGCACTTCTCCATCTTCAAATGCTTTACCTTCATAAGTTCCATCGTAGGCAGCCCCGCTTCCGCCGCCACCGCCGCCTCCGGTTTTAGTTCCTTCTATACCACCAACGTCGCCCTCACTATCTTTCCAGGAACCGAGCACCTGATCTCCACTGAATATCAGCTCGACGTCGATGACATATCCAGGCTCAGGCGATACCTGAAAGGCAATTTTACTATCCTTTACTTTTCCGTTAAACTCATGGGTTTGAGAGGAGACGGTGAAGTTTCCTGAGGCATTACCGTTCTGTACGGTCATTGACCAGGTTCCGATCTGCCCTGAAGTTCCTAAAATGGTACCACTGTAGGTTCCATCATGACCTGGATCTCCGTCCTTATCCTTGTCGGACTTTGAACAGGCAGAGAATAGCAGCAGCGGGACTGCAAACAGCAGTATTACCCACCCAAATTGTCTTACTTGTTTCATACACAAACGCATTATTAGGGATTTATGATTAATTAATTATTCTTATTTTAAACTTATCTTTTAGGTCGCTCAAAAATATCCGGTCATCACAATTCCTGAAATACCTGTTTTCAGTGATTTTTCGACTTAAGCCTCAGGCCCGGTTTTTTAGACAGGTGAGGCAAAAAGTTTTCAGAATGGCAAACTATCAGGGAAAAAAAGCGGCAATACTTACAGAACAGGGCTTTGAGGAAGTGGAACTGACCTCACCGTTGAAGGCGCTCAAAGATGCGGGAGTGGAAGCCCATATTATCTCACCGCAAAACGGAAAGGTTAAGGCCTGGGCGAAAACAGACTGGGGTGGAGAATACGATGTCGATAAGACGCTGGACGAGGCTAATCCTGGCGACTATGATCTGCTTGTCTTACCAGGCGGTGTGATGAATCCTGATAAGCTGCGTATGCAGTCAAAGGCCGTGCAGTTCGCTCAGCACTTTCTGGAATCGGGCAAGCCTCTGGCGGCTATCTGCCACGGGCCACAACTTCTCATTGAAACGGGTATGCTGGATGGACGGAAGATGACTTCTTACCCTTCTTTGAAAACGGACCTGGAGAATGCAGGTGTACAGTGGGAGGACAAAGAAGTTATTGTTGATGCAGGTCTGGTTACCAGCAGGAAGCCCGATGACCTCGAAGCATTCAATAAAAAAATGCTGGAAGAACTCCGGGAAGGGCCGCACGAACCTAAATAGTCTGGCTCAACCGTTAAAAACACCCTTCTGCTGGTCAGCTATCCGGTACATGACCATACTGTTGCAGGAGCTGCTTTAGATCATCAAGGGTATTAATCTCATCTGCATTCTTATCCTGTCGCCAGCGTAACATTCTGGGGAAACGGACCGCAACGCCTGATTTGTGCCGGTTGGAATGTGAGATACTCCTCTCCACGCGATTGTGGCTGTGCAACTACCGTTCGACAAATACCTTTCCAATTGAGCCCTTGTTAATTTGGGAAAAGACATTTATTTTAAAATAAATTTTCAGTAAAAATAAATCAAAGATTAAAGACAGGTAAAACGGTTGTAAATAAAGGATTTACAGCCGTTTTATGATTTTATGGTAATGCGGTCAAAAGCAGTAAAAAGCAACGGTTGGCAAAAGTGCGGTTACTAAAACGTTACTTTTGAAAACTGAAAACAATCGTTTTAAAACACTGTATTTCAGCTTTCTGCATAGTTTTTCATATTGTTCCGTAGCTCACATAGGTTTAATTTTATCATTAAGAATTGTGAGTATGGAAACGACAAAAAAATCAACGTTTATACATGTACAATAACCAACCCTGTTTTTAAAGACATCTATGCACCATTAGACGGATTTGTAATTAACGGAGGAAATAAAATTTAGACTTTAAGAAGATGAATAAAACCATATTTAATATAACAAAAATGGATTGCCCAAGTGAGGAGCAATTACTCCGTATGAAACTGCAAAACTTTGATACGGTAAAGTCATTGGAATTTGATATTCCCAATAGAAAACTAAATGTTTACCATAGTGGAAACCCAGAGCCGATTTTTTCAGCTTTGGAAAGCTTGAACCTAAATACAACGCTGATTTCAACCGAAGAAACTAACGCAGTTGTTAAAACAGATACAAGCAATAGCCAACGGAAACTACTATGGACGGTATTGATTATCAATTTCGTTTTCTTTGGATTGGAAATGTTGTTCGGTATTTTTTCCAACTCAATGGGATTGGTAGCGGATAGCTTGGATATGCTTGCCGATAGCATCGTTTACGCATTGGCTTTGTTTGCTGTTGGGGGTACGATTGCAAGAAAAAACAATATCGCCAAATTTGCAGGTTACTTTCAAATCCTGTTAGCCGTTATCGGTTTTGTTGAAGTTATCAGACGTTTTATCGGAATAGAAGCGATGCCAGATTTCAAAACAATGATTATTGTTTCTTTTTTGGCATTGATAGCAAACGTACTTTGTCTTTACCTATTGCAAAAGAACAAGAGTAAAGAAGCCCATATGCAGGCTTCGATGATTTTCACGTCAAACGATGTTATAATCAATTCGGGGGTTATCGTTGCAGGAATTTTGGTCAATTGGTTAAACTCGAGCTATCCCGATTTGATTATCGGAGCTATTGTATTTGTAGTAGTGGCAAGAGGGGCATATAGAATATTGAAATTGGCAAAGTAGTCGTTAAGTTCCCTATTTTAACTAATAGAAACAGACAGGATAATGAAAATACAGGTATTAAGCTGTTGTGAAAGTATTTGAATAAAACGGAAGAACAAGGACGAAAGACAGAGTTTATCCTATCAGTATTATGTGAAAAGGGCTTTGCAAGCCCTTTTCTCTTGTCCTGTAATCCCGATAGGGAATAAAATGTTTATTTGTTTTTGAGAAACAAAAAATTCGTATATTTGGTTTGAGCTAACGGAAACACGTTGAAATACAAAGCAATAAGCACCGTTACCAAATCGTTACCGGACTTTTTTGATAATCTTTATAAAAGCTTAGTATTCAACCGATACAGCTTTTTCCTGAAAACTTTAAAATAAAAAACAATGAAGAAGAAAAACCTTTTCATCCTTGGGGCTTTTTTGACCTTAGTTGCTTGTGAAAAAACCTCTAAACAACTACCATTCATACATCGCAGACATCTGCCTTAACTGCAGAGGATAGTACTATTATTGCAGCACTTAGTGACGCTGGCGCTTTGCATAACCAAAATCTTGATTATATCATTAGCCATCTAGTTGAAAACACTGATTAGTACAATTCAATTTCGGACTCTGCCAGTCGTACTAACCGCGTGCGAAATGACATTAAAGATCTTTCTCTAGAATTTGCAAATCTCTATCTAGACCCGACTCTCGAGGGATTGAAGACAGTGTACAAAACACAACAATGCTTGTAGGAATAATTGTGAATGGCTTATCCGATTTGTATGTATCAAATACCCTAAAGCAACTTGATGATTCAATTTCTTATCTAATTGAGTCATCTCAATCGATAGATTACTTTTCTACAGAATCAGAACTTTTACTTAGTCGAAACATTTCACGCTTAAGTTACTATGAGAAAATTATGTTTTCTGCAGGTGTGAGCGTGGTACAATCCTCATACTCATATTGGTCTAACTCTACCAATTGGGGTAAATGGCATGATTTCTGGACTTCTATTGGTGTATCAACCCCCTCTAGGCTAACAAGTACTCAACAGGGCGTAATTGCTGCTGATTGGGGAGGCGCAGTGAGTGGCGGTCTAAGTACAGGCATTACACTTGCTGCGGCTGGACCTGGGGGAGCGTTGGCGGGTTTTTTATTCGGTTCGGTTGCATACGGCACACTCGCTTCTGCCGAGGCATATGCCCTCAGTAAGATTTTCAATTTATGAGAGATGCAGTCTTTTTTTCCATCGTGTCTTTTTTGAGTGTAACTATAGGTATCGTCACCTTTGACTTAATTGATGATGGCATATTGGAAGGAAAAAGCTACGAGTATGTCGCCGCGACTCTTTGCTTCGAAATAGCTATGCTCTTCAGTTATTACTGCTTCCGGCTAATTAGAAATTATTCAAAAAAGGAACACCAGCACTAGATATTCTCGCTTTGATGGGAAAATCCTGAAGGCAAAGACACCTGCTGACGAACATATTTTACTTTTTTAGCATCAGCTTCGCTTGACCTGGGCCTGCAGCCACCGGCTGCTTTTATAGGCGCCCGGGTAGCCCTGGAAGATGAGACCGGCGATGACTCCATATCACGAAACTTTCGTTTGTCGAGTTCCGCAGCATTGACGCTTCGTTGAAGATCAAGATACCAGTCGGCGGGTTCGACAATTACGCGGCCTCAAAAATACAAGGTGATGGCCCCGATTTCACTTTTCAAAAAGCCAGCTCGTTTGACGAGCCAGCTTTATTCTTTGAGATACTTGAGGAACCGAGGGAAGGAAAGCATTCGCAGAAATAATAGTATCAGGCTGTTCCGTACTGTCCAAGAAGCTGCTTCAGATCATCTATGGTATTAATCTCATCTGAATTCTTATCCTGTCGCCAGCGTAACATTCTGGGGAAACGGACCGCAACGCCTGATTTGTGCCGGTTGGAACGGGAGATACCCTCGAAGCCAATTTCAAAAACCAGCTCGGGTTTTACAGTTCTAACCGGGCCGAAAGTCTCAAGAGAATTCTGTCTGATAAAACGATCCACGGCCATGATCTCTTTGTCTGTGAGCCCGGAATAGGCGCGCGCAAATGGAACGAGCTGTTCTCCGTCGCGAACAGCGAAGGTGTAGGCTGTAAACAGACTCCCCCGCTTCCCGCTACCTTTTTGTGCATAGATCAGCACTGCATCGACGGAGAGTGGATCAATCTTCCATTTCCACCAGTCGCCTCTGCGGCGCCCAGCCTGATAGGTGCTGGCTTTACGTTTTAACATGAAACCTTCGCAGCCTCTTTCCCTTGCAGTGGTCATTAAATCCGAGAGTTCCTTCCATTCTTCAAACTGTACGAGTGGAGAGACTAAGAGATTGGGGTGATTAACCCTCGCTACCAACTGCTCCAGTAGTTTTCTTCGTTCTGAGAGCGGTTGCTGACGAAGGTCTTTGCCTTCCAGCTCCAGCAGATCATAAGCCAGGAAAACAACTGGCGCTGCGGCGAGTTGTTTTTTTGAAACTGACTTCCTGGTAACCCTTGTTTGCAGGTATTGAAAAGGCAATGGCCGGTGATCTGCCCAGCTAAGTATTTCGCCATCCAGCACCACGCCGTCTGGTAGCTGGAAGAAAAACTGTTGAAATTCCGGAAAACGGTGGGTTATCAGCTCCTCTCCCCGCGACCAGACAAACAGGCTTCCCTGCCGCCGTATCATTTGTCCCCTGATACCATCCCATTTCCATTCGACCTGCCATTCTGAAGGGCTGCCCAGTTCCTCAGGCTCCTGTTCCAGAGCGTAGGCCAGGCAGAAGGGGTATAGTTTGGAGGCATCAACCTCAATAGAGTTTTCGTGGATGAGTTCTTTGAAGCTAATAGTGTAAGGATCCCAGTTGCCACTGATGAGATGTGCTATTTCCTGGACATCCTTCTCCGCATAGGCTGCGAGCGCCTGTATCAGAATATTCTGGGAAACGCCCATGCGAAATCCCCCGATGATGATCTTATTGAAAACAAAAACAGCGGGCTGGTCGAGGTGCGACCAAAGACGGTTGATGAAGGCAAATTTGTCTGATTCTGTACCTGACTGCAGTCGCCGTATTTCCAGCATCACCTGCGATAGCTCCGGGGATTCTCTTTCCGTTACAGCAGGGAGAATAAGTGAAATGGTTTCTGCCAGGTCACCTACGGTGTGGTAGCATTCAGAGAATAACCATTCCGGCAATCCGGCTTTCTGGAGCGCCCAGGAGGACAAGATAGTGGTGTTGACGAGCCTTTTCGGTCTTCTGCCAGTCAGGAGGGCGACCAGCCAGACTTTATCTGCATCAGGAGCTTGTTGCAGATACGTCACCAGTGCATCCCGCTTATCAGTCGTGCGCGTTGTATTCTGAAGTTCCCGTACCAGTTTTGCAAATCGCTCCATGCCGGATCCATTCCAAACACATAAAGACTCTGCCAGATCAGGCCGGCGCCTGCATCTCCAGTGTGTACATTAACGGCAGTACTCCTTTCAGCTTTTCTATTTGCCATTGTCCCGGAGCTGTCTCTGTCATGCCGGGAAAAATATTATAGGGAGAGAAGTTCAGCTCCTCAAAATGCCTGAGTACGAGGTCCTCTTGCTGCAAGGCTCCAATCACCTCGGCCAGACCGTGGTTCCAGCTTACACTTTCCAGCGAGATATCTGCTGACCTGTCTGCGTAAGTACCCTGTTCAATTTCGATGATGGGATCCGATTTGAAGTAGGAATATTGAAAGAATTCAAGATCATTATCCAACATCCAGATGACCGGATGAAACTCAGCAAATACAAATCTTCCGCCCGGCTTAAGACTTGATGCCACCACCGCAGCCCAGGGCTTCAGGTCGGGGAGCCAGCCGATGGTACCATAGGAGGAGAATACCAGATCGAATTGTTCGTTCAGCACCTTTCGGGTATCATAGACATTGCAGCAGATAAAACGGGCAGGCAGGTTAAGTTCCGTAGCCAGCCTTTCTGCTGAAGTCACTGCCTCATCTGAAAGATCGACACCCGTTACTGTTGCGCCCATCCTCGCGAGAGAAAGCGAATCCTGTCCGAAATGGCACTGCAGATGCAGGATTGACTTGCCCCGTACGTTGCCCAGTAATCGGAGCTCAGGGGTATTCAGGGAGGATTTGCCCTCGCGAAAAGACCGAAGATCGTAGAACCCGGAATCCAGATGCGACTTAACTCTTGCATTCCAGAGTTCGCGATTTTTATCCAGATAGGAAGTGTCCATACCCGTTACTGATTTAAGTAGCATGTAAAGTACCAATCGTAGCCGTATAAAAAAAGGCAGCTACTCCCCGTGAGTGCTGCCTCTTGTGACGCAGAATGTATCTGCGTTGGAAATTACATCTGCTCTTCTTCCATTTCTGCCATTTCCATTTCGCTACCTGCCAATGCTTCACGATTAACGGTCTGGGCCACCTGGGTAAGCAATTCATCAGTTTCAGATTCCTCTGAAAGAATCTGGTCGAAGATTTGTTCACATTCGGTGAGTCCCAGCGTACGGGCAAATGAACGAAGCGAACCATAGGCGGCTATTTCGTAGTGCTCTGCCTTCTGCGCACCAACGATAAGTGCTGCGTCCAGCGCCGGACCTTTATCCAGTTCTTCGATATGTTCTTTAGCTTCTTCTACGAGCCCATCCATAGCGGGGCATTTCTTTCCGCTAGCGCGCATTTCCAGTGCCTCGAAAGCCTGTTCGAGGAGTGCTATCTGGTTTTCAGTCTGTTCACGGTGAAGGTCGAAACATTCTTTCAGCTCCGCATTTGTGGCTGCTTTGCTGACCTTTTTCAGGTTTTTGACCATTTGCTTTTCCGCATAAAAAATATCTTTCAGATTATCCTTCAGGACGTCCATCAGCGACTCTGCCGGTGAAGATTGCTTTCTGCTGCGGGATGAAGTGCTTTTACCGTTGGAGCGGGAGGCAGTTGCACGACCATTAGCGGAAGCGCGGCTGGAGGACGAACGGTTGCTCGTCGTACTGCGACCATTTGTGCTACGCCCATTTGAAGATGCTTTAGTGTTCGATCTGCTGCCGGGCGATGATTTACTTCCTGAGCTGCTGCGGCTGGAAGAACCTGTTGAGCGACTACCCGTCGAAGAACGTCCTGAGGTGGATGCAGTCGATTTCTTCGTGCTGCTGCTACGAGAAGACGTTGATTTGCCGTTTGAAGATGAAGAACGTCCGGAGGTTCCTCTTGAAGATTGGCTGCGTGCTTTTTTCATAATAATTGGTTTAACAATGATGATATCGGATAATGCTTATCAAACACTGTAACCATCGCCCACAGCAGAACAGATCAGATTGTTCCCAAGACATTGTTGTAAGAACAACCGGATCTTCCTGCGTAAGTTTTTATGGTTGTGTTATCTAAGTAGGTAGTAGTCATAAATTCAATTCGTGGCGCAGAATTTCTGGCCCGTTCCTCTCAAAAGGCCTTTCTGTGGTTTCCCTGCTGCGCGGGCCTTCGGTGGAGGGAAACTCTCCTCTAAGCCCCCTGCAACTATAGGGTAGCTCCAGTTCTTCCGGTGAGTTCACCGGCACCCTGCTGAACAGCACCCTTTTCAAAAAGTCTTTGACAGAATATTTCATAGATCTTTATCTTATTGCGTTAGGATCCCAGCCGCTTTGACTGAAGATATCTCCGGAAGCTGAGCCGGTGGTAGGATTGGTATCAGGCTGCGGTGTTTCCCGCTGCGGCGTTTCCCTCTGGGGCGTATCAGGCTGTTCTGGTCTTGCCGGAGCCGGCTCTTCTCTTCCCGGATCTGGTTCCGTCCGTGGCGTCTGCGTACGTTCGATCTGCAGGTCATCTTGATTGCGTTCCTGGTGCATTTGCTCCTGCTGTTCGCGGATGGGCTCCATCTCGCGGTTTACATCGTAACCCGTTGCACCACCGCCACTTTGTTTATTCGCGGAGGTGTTCGAGGTATTCTGCGTGTTTGAGACATTAGAGTTGGTACCAGACGATTCGGAAGATGAGGCGCCCAAATGAACACCCTCCCTTCTGTAATCATCGTTTCCCTTTCTGGGTGGTTGATCCGGTGAAGGATTATTCGTGTTCAGTTGTTCGCTTTGCTGATCTCCAGTCTGCTGTTTCTTGTTCTCTTGTTGTGGGTTTTTATCTTGTTGCTGCATAGTGAGATGGTTTGTGAATAATTATGCTTCAAGTCTTAAAAAGCCGTGCCAGGCGGGCAAGACGGAGGGTTCAGGATCAAACATTAACGTTTGAGAACCCCTTGCTCACAGCGTGTTTTTCTTTCAATTTTAAAATTCTCAGTCTGTTCCCATCGAACTTTTAGAACAAAAAATATGTTTACTGCCGCGGCCGCCGTTCATATCGACTTTATTATTTCTGTATCTTTACCTTCTAACTGAGGGGCATGGAGGAAATTTTTATTCTAATAGCAGAGGACGATGCAGATGACCGGTTCCTGCTGCAGGCGGCTTTTGAAGAAAATGGGTTCTCGGACAAACTTCATTTTGTAGAAAATGGTGTTGAGGTTCTTGATTATCTGCATTCTTTCAAAGGAGCTGAAAAGGAGAAGCAGCTCCCGCGATTTATCCTCCTGGACCTCAATATGCCTAAAAAAGATGGCCGAGAGGTATTACGTGAGCTCAAACAGCATCCCGACCTGAGAAAAATTCCTGTAGTTATTTTCAGCACAACAAATAACGAGCAGGAGATGCGTCGCTGTTATGAGCTCGGAGCTAATTCCTATATCACGAAGCCTAACAGTTTTGAAAGTCTGTTGAAAACCGTAGCTGCTCTGAGAAGTTACTGGATGCACACTACAAGCGTACCCGTCTGATAGGGGTATAAATCAAAACCATCAGCTTTTAGGACTAAAAGGCACCGTATTTGTATTAAGGAGAGAAGATGTACTAAACAGTTGAGGCAATTCGTTTTATGAGACGGAGCGCTTCGAGCGTCAGGATGCAATTTCAATGCACGCTTGGCGTTTTATTGTAAACTACAATCTTCATTGAATGAAGGTATTGTACAATTTAATACAGTTATGCAAGAAGGCAGGAAGGTTTTGATAATTGATGATGAGATTGATCTGTGCCACTTATTGAAGAGTTATTTTCTTCGCAAGAATTATGAGGTTTATCTTTCACACACCCTTGACCAGGGACTTTCATTTTTAAAGAAACTGCGTCCGGATATTGTGTTTCTTGACAACAATTTACCTGACGGATCAGGCTGGCAGATCGCACCAGTGATTGCAAAAGAGCATCCTGATACCTATCTGAACCTTATCAGTGCTTTCCATCCGGTGCTGCCCGACATGCCAGACCAGGCCCGTTTCAATATCATTGAGAAGCCGATCAGTCTCGCCGATCTAGATAAGCAATTCGCTACCGTACCCAAACATTCCGAATAGTTTTTCATGTACGAAAAAAGCTACAGTCGAAACTGTAGCTTAATAGAAAAACAACAGAGGATAATATTGGAGAAAGTATACCAGACTTAGTCTATTGAGCCTCTTCTGATAAAGCCCAGGAGCAATGCCACGATTGCGATTACCAAAAGTGCATGGATCAATCCAGTGGCACTATAAACGAATACACCCAATAGCCAGCCTATAACCAGCACAATTGCAATTAAAAAAAGAATAGTTCTCATAACGATTTATTAAGTGGCTAAATATTAATAAAACACTATGCCACAAGCCCGGCTTTATACTTCGGGTTAACCGCCATTCGTCGCTCAGACCTGTTGAAGACTCTTTTCTTCCGGCTGCCCGACGGCAGTTGATAATGGGAACAGAATCAGGAATGTAGTCCCCATTCCGGGGGAAGAACTCACTTCGATACTGGCTTTATGGGCCTGTAGAATATTGAGTGTGAAAGCCAGGCCCAGGCCGACTCCGTTTCTCTTCTGGGTAAAGTAGGGTTCAAACAGACGGGAAATATTTTCTTCGCTGATACCACAGCCGTTATCAGTAATACGTAATACGACCTGATCGTTTTGCAACTTTAATACCACAGCGAGCTTTCCGCTACCCTCCTCCATCGCCTCAATGGCGTTGATAATGATATTAAGAAGGGCGATTTTAAGTTTCTCCTTATCTGCCATGATGGAGAGACTATCTTCCGGATAGTCCAGCTCTAGTTTTATACGCTTCAAGGTGAGCCGATCAATTGCCGCATTGATCACATCATCCAGAATCGTCTGAAGGATGTGTTCTTCCAGCGAAATCTCAGACGGTCTCGAAGTGTTTAGCAGCTCACTGATCAGATCACTGATCCTCTTGCTGTTTCGCTGGATCATCGAAAGATAGAGTTGGGCTGCCTCATCGAGCTCGTCCTGCAGCATCTGTTCTACAGAAAGCGTGATATTGTTGAGCGGATTACGCACCTCGTGAGCAAGAGTTCTCACCAAACGACCTGCGGCAGCCAGCTTTTCGGCCTGGAGAGTGGCCTTTTCCATCCGGCGCAGATTGGTGATATCGTGGATGATTCCCTGAACATAGCTACTGTTCTTATCGTCCTGTTCCTGCGTAACTGTTATAATACAGTTCCGTTTCTCTCCTGTACGGGTCTGGACCAGGACTTCCCAGTCATTCACTTCGTTTTTAGACTGAAGAGACTCTACCAGTTGCTGACGGTGTTCCGGCAGATCGATGATATCTACCAGTTTCATTGTCAGAATCTCCTCTTTTGTATATCCCAGTATGGAGGTGGTAGCCTCGTTGACATCTTTGAACGTCAGGGTTGCATCAGCAATAAAAACGATGTCTTTGGATTTTTCGAAAACACTTCTGTATTTCCGTTCATTCGCCCGCAGCGCCTTCATGGTGGCGGAACGGTCCAGTGCATACCGGATACTTCGCTCCATCTTTTCGATGGACAGCTCCGTTTTAACCAGATAGTCTACAGCACCGAGTTGCATGGCTTCGATGTCCACATTATAGCTTCCCTTTCCGGTCAGCAGAATGATGGGCTCCTCGCAATTGTTTTCCAACGCTTCTTTCAGCAGGTCAACCCCGGATTTAGCACCCAGTCGATAGTCTACGAAGTACAGCTCAAAATCCCGCTGTTTCATGTGCTGCAAGGCATCGTTATATCTCGGACACCATTCGATTGTGTAATCAGTTCCCGGTATATGGCGTATATATTCACTCGTAATGATGAAATCATCCTGATCATCATCAACGATCAAAATCCTGATGTCTTTAGGCTGGGTCATTCTTTTCGTTTAGCCGTGCTGCGGCAGGTGGGCTATATAAAAAGCAAACAAGCCGGATTAATCCAGCTTGAATGCTTTAAACTGCTTCATTTTATTGTACAGCGTCTTTCTATCGATATTCAGCAGCTTCGCCGCCTTACTCTTATTGAAATTGGCCTGTTTTAAGGCCTCCAGAATCACTTCGTATTCGGCATCGAGGTTCGCACTCTTCAGTTTGTTCTCATAAGATACCGCTACCGGGGCCGAGGGCGTCATATCAGCGATGGGCGTGGGCTCCTGCTGACTCCTGAGCGTAGACTGGGGTGAGGGAGAATCGAACTGCAGCCGGTGGAAATTGACAATCTCGAACGGAAGCGATTTTACTTCCACGAATTCTCCATCTGTCAGTAGCGTAGCACGCTTAATCACGTTCTTCAGCTCGCGCAGGTTTCCGTACCAGACATAGCTTCGGAAGATCTGTTCCACCTCAGCAGAAAATCCTTTTACCTGTTTGCCCAGCTCCTGATTTGTTAGATTCAGGAAGTGATTGGAGAAGATCATGATATCCTGCGTACGATCTCTTAAAGGCGGCACCTCAATACTAAACTCATTAAAGCGATGGTAAAGATCTTCGCGGAATTTGCCATTCCTTGCAGCATCCCACAGTTTTTCGTTACTGGCCACGATGATACGGACATCCAGGTCGATATCCTTATTACCACCAACGCGGCGCATCTTACGCTCCTGTACCACCCTTAACAGTGATACCTGGATATCATAGGAAAGGTTTCCTATTTCATCGAGGAAGATCGTACCCTCGTTCGCAAGTTCAAAGCTGCCGATCTTCTGGTTCAGGGCACCTGTAAATGCACCCTTTTCGTGTCCGAACAGCTCACTTCCTGCAAGCTCTTTGGAAAGCGCCCCGCAGTCGATTGCAACGAAAGGTTTATTCGCTCTTTTGCTTTTCTGGTGAATCTGCTGTGCGATGGCCTCCTTACCACTTCCACTTTCACCATAAATTATAATGCTATAGTTGGTCGGTGCTACCAGTTCGATCTGTTTGAGGATTGTTGCGAACTCCGGGCTGTTGCCCATGATATACTGGTCGCCACCAAATGTTTTGGCTTTCGGTGCGCTGCCCCCCGAACTGCCGGATGTTGCCGGAGTACTGGCGGGGGTTGGTGCTTTTACGGGAACCGATTCTTTTGGCCCTTCTTCAAGAGCTTTCTTGATTGTCAACAAGATCTCATCCGGGAATAGTGGTTTAGTCACGTAGTCGTATGCCCCGAGTTTCATAACCTCCACAGCATCTTTGACATCGCTGTACCCTGTGATGATAATTACTGGTGTGCCGGGATAAACCTCTTTGATTTTGCCCAATATTTCTGCACCGGTCATATCCTCCAGCCTGAAATCGCAAAGAACGATATCCGGCTGATTCTTTTTCATCCAGTCGATAGCCGCGTTACCACTATTGACCCCTGTTACTTCGTAGCCGTGTCTCGTAAGAAAACGATTGAGCAGCAAGCACATATCGTTGTCATCATCAATCACTAGAATCTTGTTCATAAGTTTCTGTTGTGTCCGTCAAATTTAGTTTTTAAAATAGTTTATGCCCACACGGCCCGGATCTGGGCAATAGGGATTTTCATTTGTTCGCGGTATTTTGCTACTGTTCTCCTGGCGATATTATAGCCTTTTGCGGAAAGAATATTCACCAGTTGCTGATCTGTGTACGGGTGGCGCTTATCCTCATTTGCGATTGCCTCCTCGATCACGGACTGGATGACCTTGTTACTAATCACTTCACCTTTCTTATCTGCGATTCCCTCGCTGAAAAGATCCTTCAGGTAGATCAGTCCGAAATGTGTTTCAGCATATTTGTTGCTGGTGATCCGGGAAACCGTTGAGATATCCATTCCGGATTTGTCCGCTACATTTCTAAGGACCATTGGTTTCAACAGCCGGATGTCCCCTTCCATAAAATAATCATGCTGAATCTCAACAATACATTGCATGATCTTCATCATGGTTTCTTCCCGCTGCTTCACTGCGTTCACAAACCATTGGGCTGACTGGAGTTTACTCTTTACATATTGCGTAGCGCCACGGTCTTTCCCGGTCTGCTGCGCCAGTTGATCGAACAGCGACTGGTTCACAAAAACTGCATTGGCTTTGGTGCTGTAAAGGTTTACCTGAATTGTGTCCCCATACCGGGTGATGATAAAGTCGGGGATAATCGTTGTTTTCGGTTCGAATGCAGAAACATTTTCGGAAACCGGGTAGAATTTCAGTGTTCCGATAAAATTGAGGATGATCCTCAGTTCTTCCTCATCTATACCCAGCACATGGTGAATCTTTTCAAACTGCCGGTGCATCAGGTCGTTGTAGTGATTCTCGATCAGACGGAGTGCGCATCGGATATCCGGACGTTTGTGGTTCATGGCCTTCAACTGAATGACCAGACATTCCTGCACGCTGGTTGAGCCCAGACCAATTGGATCCAGAGTCTGTACCGTAGCGATAGCCTTTCTGATCGTTTCTTCATCAACAAGCGTCTGCTTCAGGAAGGAATAATCATCCAGCACCTCCTCGATGGGTTTATCCATAAGGCCCTGATTGTTCAGGATATCAATGATATACTCTGCCACCTCCATCTCTTCCTCCGGGAGGTTCAGCAGGCGCAACTGTTGTTTTGCATCGTCCTTGAAATGCGTAAAGCTGCTGATCGGGATATTGGGGGCGTCCTCAGTGCTGAAATAATTCTGATACTCTGCTTTGTAGTCCGGAATATCATCATTGCTGAACTCATCCCAATCCTGATAATCCTGCACAGCATCCGCCGACTTGGAATCAGTCTCATCGTATTCAGTCTCTTCGTTCACTTCCAGCAATGGATTTTCCTCCATCTCATTTTTGATGCGCTGTTCGAGCTCGAGAGAATTCAGGAAATACAGATTTAAGAGCTGTATCTGCTGCGGTAATATTTTAAGCTGTTGTTTCTGTGTCTGTTGCTGCGAGATCATAGTTTTCGGTCTTTCGTGGTACCCTTTGATTAATCAACCTTGAAGCCAAACTTTTGAACTTCTCATCCTTTTTTTTGCTCCCCATTAAGCAACTGACTACCAATAGTTTAGAAATATCCATCACTACTATATTCATTTTCAATGATTCATCAGCACCGGTACTGCTAAGCTTACTGAGGATTTTGTTCCACAAAATGTAGATATTTGATTAAGCATGAAGAAGAGATTAAGGCTGATCATCGGTGCGTTTAGTGTGTCCTTTGCTTTCATGGCTGCCATTTCATTATTTGCCCTCCGCCAGTTTTCGAGTCTGGTTGAATATTCCGACAAGGTCGACCATACCAATCAGGTGATCACCGATCTTTATAATATTGAGCTGTTACTGAAGGAAGTGGATGTCAGAGCCAGTGGCTATGCCCTCACCAGGGATAGTAACAATCTGCGGGAGCTGGAACAGGCCAATCGCAGAATTCTTCCTGCCACCGAACGTTTGGGAAGAAGGATTTCGGAAGATGATGTTCAGAAAAGGACCCTCACCTGGCTTCGCACCAGCCTTGTAGAACGTCGTGACTTTCTTTATGCCTCACTTGCCTATCTGGACTCCAACGGACAGGAACAGATCTCACCTTATTTCAACAAGGAACGAGAGGCAAAGGAAGCGTCACTCCGCTATCTCAGCGATATGCGAAACCGGGAGTTACAGCTCCTGGGTGAGAAGTTTCAGACAAAGCTTTATTACCAGCAGATCACTTATTCTACCATCACCTATCTGCTGAGCATATTTGCCATCATCACAGTGATATTGTTTCTGCTGCTCATTCAGGAACTTAAAAGAAGATTGCAGTATCAGGACGAACTCCATTTAAAGATTTCCGACCTGAAGCGATCGCATGCCGAGCTGGAGCAGATCGCCTTTGCAGTTTCGCACGATCTCCAGGAACCGCTTCGCAAGATCCAGATATTCAGCAACCGGGTGCTTTTCATGAAAAAGGACGCGCTGGACGATGAGACCACTAAAACACTCGAGCGGATTCACAGTTCCGCTGATCGGATGCATGGCCTGATTGATGATCTGATGATCCTCACCAGCCTCGTGAAAGAAGAGCAAATGGAGGAGGTTGATTTAAATGAGGTTGTTGAAATAGTAAAAGCTGATCTCAATGAATCCATCAAAGAAAAAGACGCCCGGTTACACATCGCACAATTACCCGCTGTGAGAGGACACAACCGGCAGCTCCAACTCCTATTCCGCTCGCTATTCGATAATGCCCTTAAATTTTCTGATGAAAATCGTCAGCCGGATATCTCAGTAGCGTTTGAGCAGGTTAGCGGAAAGGAACTCCGAAACATTGCTTCAGAATCCCAGAATTATTATCGGATCACGATATCCGACAATGGGATCGGCTTTGAGAACAAGTTCATTGAAAAAATGTTCATGATCTTTCAGCGCCTCCATAATCAGGAGTCGGAATACGAAGGCAAGGGAATTGGCCTGGCAATTTGCCAGCGGGTGATGGCCAACCATGGCGGTCATATTCTGGCTGATGGCAAACCGGGAGTTGGCGCTACCTTCAAGTTATACTTCCCGGTAAGCGACATCAAATAAACCACTCTGGTTGCCTCCGGAGGCGAACAGAAGTTACCCGTTAATCACGTCTCCGCCGTTCACCTGGATCATCTGCCCTGTGATATAGGAGCTATCTTCCGACGCCAGCCAGACGTAAGCAGGTCCCAGCTCATAAGGGTAGCCCGCTCTGCCAAGAGGTGTATCTTTTCCAAACTTCTTAAGTCGATCCACATCAAATGAATAAACGACCAGGGGTGTCCAGACGGGACCCGGCGCCACACCATTGACCCGGATCTTCTTTTCGGCCAGGTTCTGAGCCAGTGAGCGTGTGAAGGTGACGATAGCCCCTTTTGTCGAAGAATAATCCAGTAAGTGACCGCTACCTCTGTAGGCAGTAACTGAGGAGGTATTGATGATACAACTACCTTCCTGCATATGGTTCAGCGCTGCCTGCGTAAAGTAAAAGAAAGAAAAAATGTTTACGGAAAAAGTTCTGATCAGTTGTTCCCTGTCGATGGTTTCCACGTCTGGAGCATCTTCATGGGTGCCTGCGTTATTGACAAGGATATCGAGGCGACCCATTTTTTTTAGGGTCTGTTCCACAACCTCTACACAGAAAGATTCATTGCTGATGTCGCCCCGGAACAATAGACAGGTACTACCTTCCATCTCCACCAAACGTTTGGTTTCTTCAGCGTCATCGTCACTTTTCAGGTAGACGATGGCTATCTTTGCCCCTTCACGCGCGTAATGAACAGCCACGGCTCTGCCGATACCGCTGTCGCCACCCGTGATAATGGCAACTTTATCCTTCAGCTTGTCCGCCCCCTGATATCCAGGTCTGATATAGGGCTGATCGATGTGGCGTTGAAACTCCTGCTTTTCAGGATCAGATATATTCGACTGCTTTGACTGGTCCGACATAGAACTTGTTTTGAAGAAACCTCTAAAAGAGTCATTCCAGTCAATCATCAATTTTACTACCCCTTATACACTCCCTATAACCTCCCTCGCAACTCTCTATATACTCCCTATCCCCTTTACTACCCAATTACTATTCCTTTACTAGTCCTTCACCCCATTGACCTTTGCAATAAGCATTTTGTAAATTACATGAGAGATTGCCTTGTCATCCAGGAATTGTACCCAACGGTCCAAACAATGAAAAATGGCGATGATTATCTCACCGCCATCTTCAGCTTTCGTAGTTCAGGGTTTAAAGGGACTGCTAGTCCTTCTTATCAGTTTTCTTGTGAATATCCTGTACTTCTTTCATGAACGCATTCACGGAACCATCGGAATAGGTACCGAAGGCATCAATGAGCGTACCTTTAGTTCCGTCTGAGGTTTCGATCACATACATGATCGACATATCCGCAGGATCGGATTCACCTTCAAAACGGTAAAAGTTCTTTACCTGTACCTCAGCAGGTGCGTAGTATTTGCTCCTGGCGCAGGAATAAAGTCCCTGACGCGTCACCTTGAAGCTGTCGGTATAACCATCCTTCACCACTTTATTGACACATGCGGTCAGTGTATTCATGAAGGTGAGTTTATCGTTCGGATTATTATATTCTTGAGCCCACATAAAATGCTTGTTTAATCTGCTCTATTAAAGAAAATATGCTGCCAGATCAGCTCTGCCATTCTGAAGAAAATGCGAACGACGCAATCCATTGATTTAAGAGAGATTACGAATCGGTTATTTTAAAATAGTTAATGAAGTCAAAATACCCACCTGTTCCTCTCACGACTATTTGTAGAAATTTGTCCTCTATCCGGGCACCTTTAAAGGGGGTTAGAAATTGATATTCAGAGGTTTATGCCGGACACAGCCGAAAACAAAAAAGGCTGCCTTATTCAGACAGCCTTTCTGTTGTATTCTATTTCAATTATACATGAAACTTGATACCCTGTGCTAAAGGTAGCTGATCGCTCCAGTTGATGGTATTCGTCTGGCGCCTCATGTAGAACTTCCAGCTATCTGATCCGCTTTCACGACCACCACCGGTTTCCTTCTCTCCTCCGAAAGCACCCCCGATCTCAGCACCGCTGGTCCCTATGTTCACATTGGCAATTCCACAGTCACTTCCTTTCTGAGAAAGGAATAGTTCCGCCTCTCGCATGTTCAAAGTCATGATAGAAGACGAAAGACCCTGAGGCACATTGTTTTGTATAGCAATAGCTTCGTCCAGCTCACTATATTTCATAATGTACAGGATAGGAGCGAAAGTCTCGTGCTTAACAATTTCGAAATGCGGTTCCACTTCGAATACACATGGCTTCACGTAGCAACCGCTTTCGTACCCTTCACCATTCAATACGCCACCAGCCACAACAGCTTTTCCGCCTTCTTTCTTCACAGCTGTGATGGCGCGGCTGTAGGCTTCCACAGCATCCTGATCGATCAGCGGACCCACATGGTTATTCTCATCCAGGGGATTACCAATCTTCAGTTGCTTATAGGCAGCAGCTAGTTTCTTTCTGAAGGTATCGTAGATCGCTTCGTGGATTATCAGGCGGCGGGTTGTCGTACAACGTTGTCCTGCAGTACCTACAGCGCCAAATATTGCAGCCCGGAGGGCTATGTTCAGATCTGCCTGTTCTGTAATAATGATTGCGTTGTTGCCACCCAGTTCCAACAGAGATTTACCAAGACGTCCTGCTACAGTCTGTGCTACCGCCTTACCCATTCGAGTGGATCCTGTGGCTGACACCAATGGTACGCGCTCATCTGCCGCCATCATTTCTCCGATATCGCGCCCACCGACGATCAGTCCGTTGATACCTTCGGGAACATTATTAGCTTTCAGTACTTCAGCAACAATCTTTTGACAGGCTACGGCGGTCAAAGGTGTTTTTTCCGAAGGCTTCCAGATACACACATCGCCGCAAACCCAGGCAAGGAAGCTGTTCCAGCTCCATACTGCCACCGGGAAGTTGAAAGCGCTGATGATTCCTACCAGCCCCAGAGGATGCCATTGCTCGTACATTCTGTGAGAGGGTCGTTCGCTGTGCATGGTCAGGCCATATAACTGGCGGGAAAGTCCTACTGCAAAATCAGCTATATCGATCATTTCCTGTACTTCGCCCCAGCCTTCCTGCAGGCTTTTCCCCATTTCATAGGAAACGAGACGTCCGAGCGGGTCTTTGTACTTGCGGAGGGCCTCACCTATCTGACGAACGATCTCGCCGCGGCCAGGAGCGGGAATATCCCTCCAGACAAGAAATGCCTCCTGGGCTTTCCTGACTACCGCATCGTAGTTTTTCTGATCAGCAGCCTGAACGGAGGCAATCAGCCTGCCATCAACAGGTGAGAAAGAATCGATCTTATCACCGCCGGCGTTCAACCATTTGGTGCCTGTCGCCGCGCCCTGGTTCAGCTTTTCAATACCGAGGGTGCGCAACACTTTTTTCATATCCATAATCAGGAAAATTATTAAACCGGTGCAAACTTACTAAATAGGCAAGGAGTTCCTCACCATCAAACTAGAACGGAGTATTGAAATCACTTATGCCGGGGAAGGAAAGATCCCTGGTGGACAGTACAGGCTCCTGTACTTCCCAGTCGAACCCGAAACTATCGTATCGTATTCCGGTATCGTGTTCGGGGCTGTATTCGGAAGACACGAAATAATAGGTTAGCGCATCATCCGTCAATGCCTTGAATCCATGCGCGAATCCTTCCGGAATATAATAGGCCCGGTGATTTTCACGTGATAGCACCTCTGCATGATACTTTCCGAAACCAGGAGAATCCTTACGCAGATCAATGATCACATCGAGTATCGCACCCTGTGGACAAAATACCAGCTTGGCATGTTGATGAGGCGGTAATTGAAAATGCATACCCCTGATGACACCCTTTTTTGAAAAAGAGAAATAGCTTTCCTTCAGCTCGAACCGGATACCGGCATTCCTCAGTGTCGTATCATGGAAAGTCTTTACAAAGCTCCCTCTCGCATCTTCGAAGGCAGGAAGGGTGATCAGCAAAGCGTCGTTCAGGGGAAGTTTATCAAACTGATAGGCAGACATGGATCAACTGTTGAAATAAGCCTCAATCTGTTTCATACATTTTTCGCGCGCTGGCGTAAGCTTGTCGGCATACCACTCTGCGGACCAGTAGATAGCCGCTGAAGCGTTGAGCTTTGGCTGCCATCCCAGTTGTTGCTCAGCCTTCGTACTGTCCAGCAGCAGCAGGTTGGCTTCATGAGGATTCGCATCCGACTTCTGTATCGTATAGGCTTCCTCTTTTCCGAATGCTGCGAGGAAGATCTTTGTCAACTCCTCAACCGCCTTTTCATCATTGGGCGCCGGGCCGAAGTTATAGGCCGAACTATAGGTCAGAGGATCATTGGCCATTTTTGCTGCCAGCAGCAAATAGGCTGCGAGGGGTTCCAGAACATGCTGCCAGGGACGTACAGCCCTGGGATTCCGAAGCACCACCTTCTCGCCCTGTTCGATAGCTCTTACAATATCGGGGATGATCCGGTCGTCAGCAAAGTCGCCACCACCGATCACATTGCCTGCGCGAACCGATGCGATCGCCTTCTGGTGACTGCTATATTTTTCAGGATGAAAGAAAGAGCGGCGGAATGAATCCACTACAATTTCTGCTGCGGCCTTGCTCGCGGAGTAAGGGTCGTATCCACCCAGCTTATCGTCTTCAGTGAAAGGCTCCCCACGTTCCGGATTCTCGTACACTTTGTCGGTAGTGATCATAATGCCTACAGAGGGACCAGAGATGCCTCTCATGGCCTGAAGCACATGAGCAGTGCCGATCGTATTTACTACAAAAGTATCCACGGGCTCCTCATAGCTCCGCCTTACCAATGACTGTGCGGCGAGGTGGAACACAAAGTCGGGCTGAAAACGCACCATTTCCCCCTGCAGACTGTGAAGATCCTTCAGGTCGCCGACGACCGAGCTGTAACAAAGTCCATCACCATCGATCTGGTTGTAAAGATCCTTCGACTTCGTTGGTGCCAGAGAGAAACCTTTCACATCGGCCCCCAGCCAGTGAAGCATCTGTAGCATCCAGGCACCTTTAAAACCTGTATGTCCTGTCAGAAACACTTTCTTCTTTGCGAAAGTTTCCTTTAAGAGTTCGAGCATTTTTTGAGTTTAGACCAGCACTTAAATAATTACCATTTCTTCCAGAGAGGATCCTGCTGCCAGAGCGATTCCAGATCTTCCTTATCACGAAGCGTGTCCATGCACTTCCAGAAATCGTGGTGACGATAGGCTGCGATCTGACCATCCTTTGCAAGATCGTCCATGGGTTGGCGTTCCCACATCATCAGATCGGCGTCATCGTGCAGATACTTAGCAATCTCCGGTTCAACGACAAAGAAGCCACCGTTGATCCAGGTACCTGAATCTGCCGGTTTTTCCTCAAAACTATCAATAGTGCCTGCATCATCCATCCTGATGACTCCAAACCTACTGGTTGCCTGGATCGCCGTCATAGTACAGATCTTTCCCGTCTTCCGGTGAAACTGCAGCAATTCATCCAGGTTGACATTGCTGACACCATCCCCATAGGTAAGCATGAACGTTTCATTGCCCACATAGGGAAGCACCCTTTTCAATCTACCTGCCGTCATTGTATCCAATCCGGTTTCGATCAAAGATATTTTGAACGGTTCAGCAGTACTGTTATGAACCTGGAGGGAATTATTCGAAAGATCGACCGTGAGGTCGGCATTATGCAGGAAGTAATTGGCGAAATATTCTTTGATGACCCAGCCTTTGTAGCCGAGACAGATGACAAACTCGGTGTGACCGTAGGCGGCGTAAATCTTCATGATATGCCATAGGATGGGTTTGCCACCGATTTCGATCATGGGTTTTGGCCGGAGAGAAGATTCTTCAGAAATCCTGGTACCGCGACCGCCGGCGAAAATAACAACCTTCATCAGGAGTATTGGTTTAAATGAAACGGGACAAATATAAACTATTGCAGCGCGAAATGCTGGAAAACAGCGTATTGTCTATTTCACCTGATAGCTTCGTGGAATGGAGAAGGGAAATTGTAGTGGTTTATCCAGTTCAACATTGCTGAAGTTCATATCTAACAAATAGGTTTCTCCTGCGCTCAGCACACTGATCGAGCGGTTGGAGGAGAACTGTTGTCCCTGAAGATTTCCATATCCGCTGAATTGCAATAGTCCTGCGGGACCACCGGGTTCTTTGGTATTGATCTGAATGGATTTCAAAATAGTATCTACGGGCTGATAGATCAATTGCTGTATGATCTTAGGCTCCTGCAGGGTAAGCACGATTCCGGCGTCCTGGCTATTGAGACTCACAAACTTCCCGGCAGGTCGCACCACATTCCCAACGACGAGGTTCTGGAGCACTGAAAAATCTGCAGGGACTGGTAAAATACGGATAGCTTCTTCAAGAGAACGGACTGTCACCTCCTTATCGATGTAGTTAATAAGACTGAAGCTGTCCGGCGTAATGTAAATCCTCGCCACCTGCATGATCCCTCCAACGGCAGTCAGGGAAGCCCAGATAACCTCATCTTTCTGAATTCTGAAATGAGCAGTCAGATCCTGCTTCTGCCCTCTGAACTCCAGCTTCATTTTGGCTTTTCCGGAAAAGGTATTGAACTGAAGTTCCTTTTTAAGGAATGGTTCCAGATTGGGAACATCGATCGATTTCCCGGCTTCCACGCCGTAGATATTCGCCGAATCTCTGGCGCCCGGCGTCATTCCCACGACCGTGGAATCCGATCCCGGAGTTTTCAGAGTGCGCTTGAAAATGCGGCAGGAGGAATTCGAAAAAAGCATCAAAGCTACCATCATTGTAGCCACCAGGCATCTACTCATACAACTTACCATCTTTGATCTTCCTGTCGATATGTTGGTTATCCGTTCCTTTTTCCCTGGCTTTCTTCCAGTGTTCCAGGGCCTTGTCCTGGTTTCCTAACCGGTATTCAATATCACCGAGATGATCCCATAAGGTGCCGTCTGCATCCGGACTGGCCTCTATGGCATCTTCGATAAACTCCTTAGCCTTTTTGTAGTTGCCCTGCTTATAAAGAATCCATCCGTAGGTATCCAGAAAAGTGGCCTCTCCGGGACGAAGTTCCAGTGACCGTGCGGACATCTTTTCTGCATCATCCAACCGCTGACCGCGAACAGAGAGATAATAGGCGTAGTTGTTCAGAACAGTGGGATTTTCAGGATCCAGCCGGAGTGCCTGTTCATAGCTTGAATCAGAGCGGGAATACTCCTTCAGCTCATTGAATATATCGCCGAGCGTCGCATACATCTGAGACATCAGCTCTATATTATCCTCCGGTTGGAGCTCGACCGCCCGGTTAATCGATCTGACCGCATTGGTCAGGGCTCTTTTATTGAAATGTCCTATTCCATGCAGATAGTGCACCATAGCCTGGTTCGGGAAATAACGCATCGCCTTTTCTGAATAGGTGATCAGCGAATCGGCATCCTTTGGTGCCGTGTAGATAAACAACAGTCCCTGCCAGATACTAAAGAGGGACGGTTCTATTGCCACAGCTTTCTTGTACTGTTCTGCTGCCTGATCGATCTGGTCATTCATCCGCAGTACATCACCATAGAGTCCGCGCAGTTTGGCATTTTCAGGGTGTTGTTCGATCAGTTGCCGTGTAATATCAATACTTTCATCGCGCATGCCGGTATCGGCGCTCAGCTCCTGCAGATAGGCCAGCAGAATGCCCGCCTGTGTTTCATCATCAAAATTCTGGTTCAGGATTGCCTGCCGGATGTAATGTTTATAGTTTGCCGTGTCGTTTTTTTGCCGGTAATGCTCTGCGAGACTGACCTGAATGGCGGGGTCATTGGGAAACTGCTCCAGGGCCCTCTGGAAAACTTCAAGAGCTTTAGCAGGTTCATTGTTGCTATCATAGATACTGGCCAGGTTTCCGTAGAATCTTGGTTCTCTCGGGTTCTGACGGATCAGTTGCTCTGCAACGGAGATAGCCCCTTTGAGATCATCCATCTTCAGCAACATCTGTTGCTTCTGGATGAGGATTTCCGGATTATCTGCAGTTCTAACCAAAAGCTGATCTATCAGTTCCAGTGCCCGCTGGTTCTTTCCGGAACGCTGATACAACAATGCAGCTTTAAAGAGGTAATCCTGGTTGTTCTTTTCCGTATTGCCAAGTTGTTCAAAGACTTCCGCCGCTTCTTCGAACCGGTTCTGTAGTCCCAGCACCTCTCCTAACTGGTTCTGATACCATTTATTGGCCGGGTCGAGCCGGACCGCTTCGCGGATGTGTTTTTCAGCGGACTCCATATTTCTCTGTGCGAGAGATAGTCTGGCCAGGTAGAAATGGGCGGCACCACTTTCAGGATGTACCTGAATCGCCTTTCGAAGAAGTGCTTCTTCTTCCTTTGCATCGTTCAGCATCCTGGCTTTGGCGGCGTCTATAAGCAATGCATCTGCCTCCAGAACGCGGGCAGATGCATTTTTATTCTCGTCGGACTTCCTCTGTGCCTGTACTCCGGCCGGAGACCATGTGGCGACAGTGATCAGTATTAAAACTAAAATCCTGTATGTTACATTCATAATTGAGTAGAAAAGTCTCCCAGGCTGAGTTCCTGTGACTTGTCCATGTAATTTACATTTTTGCCCAGTAACGAGTTTTGGAGTCTTGCATTTTTAACAATACTGTTCGCCTGTATAATACTATTACTGATGCGGCTATCCTCAATTACGGCACCTTCTTCAACAGAGACGTTGGGGCCGATCACGGAATTACGGATGACCACATTGGCGCCGATGAAGCAGGGTTGCAACACCACAGAATCTTCGAGCTTTGAGCTGGCGTGCACCAGTTGTTCTGAATCCTGTTTGATGTTCAGAATGCGGGAATTGGTATATACAGTAGCATCCTTGTTGCCGCAATCCAGCCATTCATCAACCTGATCGGTATAGAATCTTACACCATTATTGAGCATATGATCCATGGCATCTGTGATCTGATATTCCCCTTTCAGTTTAATATCTTCATCGATCAGGCGCTGTAGTTCCTTTCTCAGGTTTTCACCATCGCGGAAATAATACACCCCGATGATGGCCAGGTCAGAAACAAACTCTTTCGGTTTCTCTACGAAAGCTTCAATCTCATTGTCTTTTTTCAATTTGACCACGCCAAACTGGGAGGGATCTTCGATTTTCTGAGTCCAGACAATTGCGTCCTTGCTGGTATCAATAGAGAAAGTGGCTTTGAAAAGGGTATCGGCGAAGGCAATAAACACATTGCCTTTCAGCGCTTCAGCAGCGCAAAGAATTGCATGTGCGGTGCCCAGTGCTTCTTCCTGCACATAGATCTTACCGGTAGCGCCCAGGTCGGAAGCTACTTTTCTGAGGTTTTCGGCCACCTCAGCACCGAAGCTGGGTCCGACGATGAAAGCGATCTCATCTACCTTTTCGTTACAGGTAGCCACGATATCTTCTACCAGACGTTGAACGATGGGCTTTCCGGCGATGGGGATTAATGGTTTAGCGGTGGTGAGAGTATGGGGTCTCATACGTTTGCCCATACCTGCCATTGGGATAATGATGTTCATTTGTGCTTCGTTTTTATCGTTTGTACTAGTGTATTCCGGAGTGTCCAAAACCTCCAGCTCCCCTTTGAGTGTCCGGCAGGGTTTCTACTGGCTGCCATTCTATATGCTCGTACCTGCTGATAATCATTTGTGCTATGCGTTCTCCATCGGTGACCGTCTGTTCTTCATTAGAGAGATTGATCAGCGGGATCATGAGCTCACCCCGGTAGTCGGCATCGATCGTGCCCGGGGTGTTGACCAGCGTCAGGCCACGTTTGATGGCCAGGCCGCTTCTTGGTCTGATCTGTGCCTCAAAGCCTTCTGGCAGTGCGAGATACAAACCTGTAGGAATCAGCATTCTTTCCAGAGGTTGCAGTACCACCGCCTCTTCCAGCCAGGCACGCAGATCGAGCCCTGCTGCACCCGAAGTCTGGTATTCAGGCAGCGGATGAGGCGATTTATTCATAACAGCAATCTGCAATAACATAGCGGCGCAAAGGTAATTATGAATTCCTATTCCGGCCGGGCTTTATCGTTAGCCGGTTATTTTCCTCACAGCTAGCTGTCATTCAATTATTTGCATCTGGCGGGCGCTACTGTTTCTGCGGGGCGATAAAATTTTACCTTTGCAATTCGCTGAATTCAGCCTGGAAATTAATGGCACTACTCGGAAATCTCATTGCACGTTCCTTACACCTTCGGAAAAAATTTGCTCACCGGGTTGCTTCCCCGCGCACCTATCAGCTTCACACCCTGAGGCAACTACTGGAACGAGGTCAATACACTTCGTTTGGAAAGCATTACGGTTTCGATCATATCCTGAGCGAGGAAGTGGACCTCCTTCAGGCCTTTAAAAAGCGGGTACCCATTCATACTTACAACGAAATGCACCGGCAATGGTGGTATCGTTGTCAGCAGGGAGAGGAAAATGTGAGCTGGCCGGGGAAAGTGAAGTATTTCGCTCTTAGTTCCGGCACTTCAGAATCTGCCAGTAAGCATATCCCTGTCACCCAGGATATGATTAAGTCGATCAAGGAAGTAGGATTCAAACAACTGGTTTCCATGACCGAATTCGGCATACCTAGCGTCGCATTTCAGAAAGGAGTGCTGATGCTCGGTGGCACTACCTCACTTTATGAGAAAGGTGAGTATTATGAAGGCGACATGAGCGGGATCAGTGCCAAGAACATGCCCCGCTGGCTCTCCAATTTCTTTTATAAGCCCGGAAAGAAGATCGCCCGGAGGCCCAATTGGGAAGACCGGATCAAGCTGATCGTTACCAATGCCCGGAAATGGGATGTGGGCACTGTGTGTGGTGTACCCGCCTGGGTACAGATAGTATTTGAAGAGATCATCCGGCACCATAAAGTGCGGCATATTCATGATATCTGGCCTAACCTCCACGTTTACATTCATGGCGGGGTGGCTTTTGACCCATACCGGGAAAGCTTTAAAAAACTGCTGGGAAAACCAATCACCTTTCTGGAAACCTATATGGCTTCGGAGGGATCATTCGGCTTTCAGGCCCGCAAAGGCGTTCCCGGCATCAAGCTGGTCCTGAACCAGGGAGTGTTCTTTGAATTTGTCCCCTTTACGTCCGAGAACTTCGATGACGAAGGAAATCCCATACAAGGTGCAAGATCCTTTCTGATCGATGAGGTTAATGAGAAGACAGAGTATGCGGTGATGATCAGCACCTGTGCCGGGGCCTGGCGTTATATCATCGGGGATGTGGTTCGTTTTTCAGATGCTGCGGAAGGCGAAATTGTGATCGTGGGAAGAACCAAACAGTTCCTTAGTCTTTGTGGAGAACACCTCAGTGTGGACAACATGAACAAGGCGATCGATATCGTATCCCGTAAGCTGGGCCTTACCATCAGAGAGTTTACCGTTGCGGGATTCCGTTACGACAATCTGTTTGCCCACCGTTGGTACCTCGGTTGTGATGATACTGTGGAAGATGTTGCCATGATCAAAGAAAAGCTGGATGAGGCGCTTTGTCTGCTGAATGATGATTATGAGGTGGAGCGCACCTCTGCACTTAAGGAGATATTTGTGGAACTTCTCCCCTCTTCAACTTTCTATGAATACATGCGCAGCAAGGGAAAGGAAGGTGCAATGAATAAGTTTCCGAGAGTGCTGAAAGGCAAGCAGCTTGAAGACTGGGAGCAATGGTTGGCGAAGCGTTAAGGCAGCTACATTCTAGTGCCACTGTTCGCTGATCCTAAGCGTCTCTTCCTTCAACAAATCCTTATTGATAGGCACTACACCTACCTGTTCACAAACCAGTCCTCCGGCAATATTGGAAATCTCCGCCATCAGCCTTGCGTCCTTTGTGAGTGCATACACCAGTGAGGCCGTTGCGATCACGGTATCTCCGGCACCGGAAACGTCGGCGATCTTCCGGATGTGCGTAGGAATGATCTCAGACGTTGTTTTATCCTGGAAGAATACCCCTTTCTCGGAAAGTGTTATGAAGGTTACTTCATGTCCGAGATTATCCCGAAGCAATTGATCGGCCTCGTTCAGCGTGGGAAGGTCGACGGATTCGATTGGAAGGTGTAGTCCTTCTCGCACTTCTTTTAGATTGGGTTTAAAAATCGTTACACCCTCGTAGCAGAGGAAGTTGCGTTTCTTCGGATCAACAGTAGTAACGATCCCGATCTCTTTGCAATGCTCTGCAATCCGTTTGATGACATTTTCCTTCAGCAGTCCTTTATTATAGTCTTCGAAGATGACGACCTGTGGTTTTTGAATCTGCAGAAACCGCAGGACCATATCGATGAAGGGATGCTCTTCTGCGATGTTGAGATCCTCTGTGATCTCATCGTCGAGCCGGAGCATATGCTGACTCCTGCAGATGACACGGGTTTTGGTTGTCGTAGGCCGGTGGGTGCTCTGCATTACGAGCTGTATATCGATACCGGCTTCCCTGGCCAGCTGAATCAATAAGGCTCCGTCTTTGTCTTCTCCAACGACACTGGCCAGCGTCACTTGTGCTCCGAGCGACTGACAATTGAGGGCGACGTTCGCTGCTCCCCCAAGCCGGCTTTCCCTATTCCTGAGTGCAACGATCGGTACTGGTGCTTCCGGAGAGATCCTGTCGACCTCGCCCCACCAGTAATTATCCAGCATGACATCTCCTACTACGACCACATGCATATCCTGCATACTGTCGAACAAACTGACGATTTCTTCTTTACGAATCACTACGAACAGCTCCCTTTTGAATGATATAATAGATCGGAATTCCTGTGAGGACGATGATCAGTCCCGGCCAGGTAAACGCAGGTTTATAGATGATCAGCAGGACGCAAAAGCTCAGTCCCATCAGAATATACAGTGCTGGCAGAAACGGATAACCGAAAGCCTTGTATGGACGTTCCGCTTCGGGGCGGCGCTTTCTAAGAATGAAAATGCCTGCGATCGTCAGAACATAGAAAATGACCACTACAAAGGAGATCATATCCAGCAGATCTCCATAGCGACCACTCAGACAGAGTACAGAGGCGACGATGCATTGCGCCCAGAGGGCCCATTGGGGAACACCATTCCTGTTAAGGCGAGCTGCATTTCTGAAGAAAAGGCCATCCTGTGCCATGGTATAGTAAACTCTGGCGCCGGCCATAACCAGACCGTTATTACAGCCGAAGGTTGAGATCATGATCAGCGCTGCTATGGCAAACCTGCCATTGTCACCAAAGATCTCATTGGCTGCGGCTACTGCCAGGCGGTCTTCCTCGGGGAAAGCAATTCCTTCCAGCGGCAGGACATTCAGGTACATGAGATTTGTGATGACATAAAGCAACGTCACTGCGAGTGTACCAAGGAATAGGCTCAGACCGATATTACGCTGAGGATTCCGGATCTCCCCCGCCACGAAGGTGACATTATTCCAGGCGTCGCTGCTGAAAACAGAACCCACCATGGCGGCAGCAATGGCACCCAGTAGAGCGACCCCCGTTATCTCTGTCCAGCCGGAGGGAATACGCTGCCCCAGCTCATTTCTGCCCCCCATGTCGGAGGCTGCATTGAAACCGGTAGCCCAGTTTTCAGCAAAGAAACTTTGATCGACCAGTAGAAAACCGAATAATACCAGTCCCAACAACGCGATGGTTTTAGAAAGCGTAAAGACTAACTGGATCCACTTCCCTTCTTTAATTCCGCGGGAATTGATATAGGTTAGCAATACAATTACACCTATCGCAACAAGTTGCGCGGGATAGAAATTTGTGCTTCCTATGGAGAAGAGGATATTGTCCGTAGTGAGATTCAGTACCGGGAAGAAATACCCGGAGAATTTAGCGAAGGCTATGGCGACTGCAGCGATGGTAGCCGTTTGAATGACGGCGAAGAAGCTCCAGCCGTAAAGGAAGGCGATTAATTTATTATACGATTCTTTGAGGTAAACGTATTGTCCGCCGGCTCTGGGAAACATTCCGCTCAATTCGCCGTAGCTGACAGCCGCGGTGATGGTCATGATACCTGTTATTACCCATACCGCTATGATCCAGCCGGCGCTACCGACATTCCGGGTAATATCTGCGCTCACGATGAAGATACCGGAGCCGATCATGGACCCGATTACCAGTAGCGCGCCATCGAATAATGTCAGTGAGCGATGAAACTGAGGTTTGTTTTCCAAAGATCCTGTTTTGAGAAAAATACTATTTTTTCTTTACAGAGTCTTTGCTGGCCGGATGCCATTTATTCATTCCCTCGATCACATCTTTGGTGATATCCAGTGCCTGGTTGGCGTGGAGGATCTGGGGACTGATGCGGGAATATGACAGAATATAGTCATACCGGCTATCCCTGTTGTAGTCTGTCAGGAAACTATCCAGTTGCTGGCGAAGCAACACGTTAAAATCATCCTGTTCCTTTAAAAGCTGTTCCGTTAGTGATTGTTCCCGGAGGCTGAGACTCTGCTGCATCTGAAGGAGCTGACGTTCGGTGGCCTGTCCTTCTGATTGGGTGATGCTTCCGGATTGAGCTTTACGCTGAAATTCTTCAACATTTGCCTGTAGCTGGCGCGCGGAGCGCTCTAGTTCATTCCTCATAGAACGTTGTCTGCTGGCAAACTCTTCCTTCTTCACTTTGAGGAATTCATAATTGGCTTCGAAGGTATCGATATCGACATAAGCGATGCGGGTGGTGGCTACTGTGTTGCCATCACCCTTACTTGCGGGTGCAGGTTGTCCGTTCTGGTTATTGGAAAAGTGCAGGATAAATAAAACGATTACGCCTACTACTGCGAGAATGCTGAGAATAGTTGAAGTATTCTTCATTTTGTGGGATTAGCTAATGATGCAAAATTCTAAGGCTGCAAAAATAACATCTCTGCGGCTACTATTCTATCGATATTGGAAACAAAAGGTTACAAAAAAGGCTGCCTTCCGGCAGCCCTTATAAAATTTGCTTTCCTGATTACTGGAGTGTGAACATTACCGGGAGGGTGAAGTACACCTTTACGGCCCGACCATTCTGTTTTCCGGGTTTCCACTTTGGCATTTTCATTACGACCCGTTTGGCTTCTTCATCACAACCCCCACCGATACCGCGGATAACTTCAGCGTTAGAGACTTCTCCATCCTCGTTAACGACGAATCTGACAATTACACGGCCCTGGATATTGTTTTCTTTGGCCAGTTCGGGGTAACGCAGGTTTTTGGAGAGATATTCATTCCTGGCTTTGTCTCCACCGGGAAATTCGGGCATTTGCTCCACATACTGGTGGATGACCGGTGGAGGGGGAGCCTCTACCACACCTGTTCCGGGACCGGGATCGAGGATACCGGGGTCGATACCATCAGGGTCACCTTCAACAGTCTTAAGACCCGCTGATTTATCTTCCAGTTCGGTTACTTCTGGTGGTTTTTCATCCTCCTGTACCTCTTCGTCCTTCTTGATCACCGGCGGTGTAAACTTTACCGTTGGTTTCAACGGTGGTGGTGGCGGAGGAGGCGGTGGTGGTGGTGGTGGTTGTTTGGGATCAATGGGCGGTGGCTCCGCAAGCGTGATTTCCTTCACCATGGCGACCGGTTTTACTTCTTTCTCCTTCATATTGGAGGCAAAAGCCCAGGCCGCGGCACCCACGCCGATGGCCAGTAGCAGCAGCATTGCCCTACCTACTCTTTTCGGATAATTTTTACGTAACTCATAGCCGCCGTACTTTTTGTTACGGCCCTCGAAGATGATATCGAGGTAGTCGCTCTTGAGTATTTTATTAATATCCATTGTTCAGTTTTCTTTTTTGTTGGCAGTGCACCTTGCGCTGCTCTTCTACTTAAGACGGTTCAGATTGCAAATTCCACAAGTATTACTAAGGATTTGCAGCTTCAGTTTCCTTGATAAACTCCCTGTCGACATCGGTGATATCTACGATGGCGTAAACACGAACATCGTTGATGCTCATTTCATCGAGGATGGATACCAGATCATCATAGGTGCTGTTATCATCGGGTTTGATCAGAATTGTCAACTGATCTTTGGCGCCGAGGAGACCTTGTTGTTTCAGTTCCTCTACCTTCTTTTTCTTATCGATGATTGCATCACGGATGCCACCTTTAGGTTTGAAGTTGGTTACCTGGAGTGTTGGAGGATTATCAGGATCGTCAGCGAGACCCTCATAGTAATAAACCCGGTGGTTTTTGCTGAGCAATACGGTCATGGCCGTACTCTCCTTGATCTTGCTTTGTTCTTCCTCTTTGATCTTCTCGTCCTTGTACGGCATATTGATCTCCATAGTTTTAGGTTTGGAGAGCGTTGTCGTGAACATGAAGAAGGTGATTAACAGAAAGCCAAGATCCACCATAGGGGTAAGATCGACGCGGGTAGAAAGCTTTTTACCTTTCTTGACACCCGGGCCTTTCTTATGACCACCGCCACTCGACACATCCATTTCTGCCATGGTACTACTATTTTAACTGGTTAATAAATTAATTAGCGTTTGCATTTGCCGTTTTGAGGCCGGCATTCCTTTCCTGCCAGGCGGCTGTTCCCGGAGGTACTGCTTTCAGGCCTGTAATCAGGTTAAACTTGAAGATCTTCCAGCCTTCCAGCGTATTGATCACCTTTTTGATATCGGGGTAAGAAGCATCCGCGTCCGCTTTGATAGTAATTCTCAGCTTGGGGTTGTTGTTTCTTGCCATCCGGATCCAGGCCGCCAGTTCGTTCCGATCGGAAGTATTGATCGTATCGGTTGGCACACCGGGAGCTGCTTTATCCATTTCCCGTTGCTGGGAAGGTTCGGAAGAAAGGTAGGTCTTCAACTGATTAAAGGGAACACCTACAGAGGCACCCACGGCGAAGATGTCCATTTCCGTCTCGGTGAGTCCGAGATTCTTGTATTCATTGACATCTTCGATGAGTTCTCTTCTTACGTTCTTGTTGTCTACCGAAAAGAATACGCGACCATCCGGATCTACTGTGAGCAACATAATGTCGGCATCCGGAAGTGGGATTTCCGAGATGGAGTTTGGCGTAACGACCGTTACCGGTTCGTCGGGCTTAAACTTCGTGGCCAACATGAAGAAGGTCAGCAGCAGGAAGGCAACGTCACACATCGCCGTCATATCGACGTTGGTGCTCTTCCGCGGCATTTTAATTTTAGGCATCTTCTGTTATTTTCTTCAATTAGTTAGTAATAAGACTCAGTCTGCTCCAGATTCCACAACGCCTTCACACATTTTATTGCAGCTAATGCTATTACTTATAATTGGCAGCAAAGCTCTGAGTCAGTGTGAAACCACTCTCATCAATGCTGTAAGTGATGCCGTCGATGATGGTCGTGAAGTAGTTGTAAGCAACGATCGCTACAGCGGAGGTACCGATACCGATTGCGGTATTGATCAGGGCCTCAGAGATACCATTCGCGAGGGCTGCAGCATCCGGAGCACCAGCCTGACCCATGGCCTGGAAGGCGCGGATCATACCCAGTACCGTACCGAAAAGACCGAGGAGCGTAGCTACAGAAGCGATCGTTGAAAGGAACACCAGGTTCTTTTCCAGCATAGGCAGTTCCAGTGCTGTTGCTTCTTCGATCTCTTTCTGAATGCTTAATACTTTCTGATCTGTATCCAGTTCGTTGTTGGTGGTCATATCGCGATACTTCAGGAGGCCTGCACGCATAACATTACCAACGGAACCAGCCTGTTTGTCGCACTCCGCGAGCGCTGCATCTACATTGCGGTTTGCGAGGTGATATTGAACTTTTCTTACAAATTCTGCATTATTTACTTTTCCGTTAGCTTTCATTACTGTCAGCGCACGCTCTACTACGAAACACAGTGTGATAAGGAATGTACCCATCAGGATAGGGATTACGAAACCACCTGTGTAGATCGTACCCTGGAAGTTCGCAGGAATATGCCTTTCAGCATCCTGGAAGTTGTCGGCGGCACCAAATACAAAGTGGAAGATACTATGCGAAACCACCATACTCGCAACGACGATCAACAAGTTGATCAGTCCGTGGTTTGAATTCTTAGGTTTACCTGCACGATTGCCATGAGAACCTGATTTCGCAGCGGCTGTCTTTACATCTGCCATAACTCTTGATTTATCGATTTTTAGTGTTGAAGATTAATTATTAAAATTATAATACGGAATTTGTGTGCTTGCAAAGATAGAAGTACAGTATAAAAAAACAACCTGGCCCTACATTTTTTCTCTGAAAGTTAATACGCCTTACAAACCTGTGACTTTCTGAAGGTTAAGGCTACCGAAGTTAAAACGATTCAACGGCTTTGTTATTGCTTAAAACACAGGTGGGGGCGGCTTTTGTAGCAACTTTAACAATTACCTTTGCGGCTCTGAAAGACTAAACAAGACTATTATGAGCTTCAATCCATGGCATTCGGTTAGTTATGGCGACAACATTCCGGAAACTGTAAACGCAATCATTGAGATCCCTAAAAACTCCCGTGCGAAGTATGAGTTGGACAAAGAAACTGGTTTGCTGAAACTTGACCGAGTCCTTTATTCATCCGTGTATTATCCTGCAAACTATGGTTTTATACCAAGAACTTACTGCGACGATAAGGACCCGCTGGACATTCTGGTGCTTTCCCAGATCGAGATGCAGCCACTCTGTCTTGTAGAGGCAAAAGTGATCGGAGTGATGCGCATGCTGGATCAGGGCGAGGCGGATGACAAGATCATTGCTGTCTGTGCGCAGGACATGAGTATTGCCCATATCAATGACATCAGCGAACTCCCTTCCCATTTCATTGAGGAACTCCGCCACTTCTTTGAGGAATACAAGAAACTCGAGAACAAAGTGGTAAAAATTGAAGAATTTCAGGGTGCGCGGCTGGCCAAGAAAATTATCCAGCACAGCATCAATGACTATAAGGTAAAATTCACTGCGGAAGCACCCGTTCCAGTAGAATGAAACAACCCAGCAATATAAAACGACCGGCTATGAGCATAGAGTACATTATCGGCCTGCTGATTATTGGCCTGATAGCAGGATTCATGAGCAGTCTTGTGGGAATCGGAGGGGGTATTATCATTGTCCCTGCGCTGGTATTCCTCTTTGGCATGAATCAGAAACTGGCACAGGGCACCTCGCTGGCCATGCTTGCCATGCCGGTGGCGTTTGTTGGGGCTTACAACTATTATAAAGAAGGATATGCCGACTGGAAGACTGCGGTAATACTTGCGGTCACCTTTGTTGTAGGAGGATATCTGGGAAGCAAGGTCTCTATCAATCTCGATATGGCCATTGTGAAGAAGGTCTTCGCAGTATTCATGATCGTAGTAGCAATCAAATATCTATTTTTCGATAAATAATTTATGGCACGTACCAGGATTAGCAACATCTTAAAAAGCGAAGCAACCGATTACGAAGTTGTGGTAAAAGGCTGGGTTCGCACATTCCGGAACAACCAATTCATCGCACTTAATGACGGCTCCTGCCTGAATAATCTGCAGGTGGTCATCGATCTGAATACCGATCCGTCAATCATACGCCGGATTACCTCTGGAGCCGCGCTCAGTATTGTGGGCACGGTGGTATCCTCACAGGGAAAGGGCCAGCGTGTTGAAGTGAAGGCATCGAGTCTGGAGATACTGGGCGACTGTGATCCTGAGCAATACCCATTGCAGCTTAAGAATCGTCCGAGTCTGGAATACCTGCGGGAGATTGCCCACCTGCGGTTCCGTACCAATACCTTCGGGGCGGTATTCCGTGTGAGGCATTCCCTGGCCTTTGCCATTCATCAATTCTTCAATGAAAAAGGATTTGTTTACCTGCATACTCCGATCATAACCG
>JAEYQO010000123.1 GCA_023409975.1 Bacteroidota bacterium
AGGCTGCATTACGCACCAGAAACCAATCTCCCTTTTTGACAGGTAGGGGGTTCCCTTTTACAAATCCCTACACGAATCAATAAAATCAATGCTCTCAGATCTACAAAACCTCAACTTCCAATTTTTACCGGACAGCAGTGATTTCAAAAGGAAAGGACGGCCTGGAAAAACTACAAGAAAGCAATATCTATCTTATCTTACCCTATCTGTTACTCATGCCTCTCATTCAGGCGGTGTTCCTGCTCAGTTATTCTGATCATTATAAGGCCAGCTGGATTTACCACTCCAAACCCATTAGTCAGCCAGGAAATTTCCTGGCGGGTTCCCTGAAAGCAGTGCTGATTAAATTCTTTTCAGTGCCCTATATTCTGATCACCCTCGCCTGTTTTGCACTGATAGGATTCAGAAGCTTGCCGGAGCTTCTTCTTGCCTTCATAAACATCCTGATCATCATACTGGCCCTGTTGCAGACTCAGAAAAGAGCTATGCCTTTTTCGCACTCCGAAGAGATGAAGGAAGCAGGCGTTCAGGCGATCGTCAGATTATTCGCCGCAATACTGCTCATACCGATTGTTGCCGGTACACATTATCTGACCATACTCTTTCCAATGCTAAAATATATAATATTTCCGCTGACGGCACTGATGCTTTGGCTACTTTGGACAAAGTTTCGTTCAACTTCATGGTCCGTAGTAAATGCTTATAGCAACGAGGGATGAAGAGACTAGAATTCCGGGGCTACCACCGTCAAAAAAAGGCGCGTCACTTCCGAATGGTGTGACGCGCAGAATCAATTTTTCTAAGCAGATCAATGTCGTGGGTTCGACTCATCGTGTCGCTTTCCGCCGGCACGCGGTTGATCCCTTTTCTCATTATGGCTTGCTGCCTGACGGAGTTCGTCACCCTCGCTTCTGCTGCCACCTGACTTGCCTTCTGAACCATCGACATTCTTCATATGATTTTCCCTCATGTTCTGTGTGATCATGCTATCGGGCATTACATTAGCCATATGTGTCATCACGGTATTCTTAGCATTTGATGCGACTACCTTTTCCTCGCCTTTCATCAGGGCGTCATATCCTGTTTTAGCCACATCGGCAGGGTCACCCACATAGTTTTCTTTGTATTCCTTTGTATTCAACATTCCTGCTTTTTCAAAGAAACCCGTGTCTGTGGCTCCAGGAAGCAATGTAGTGACGGTAACGCCTGTATCCTTCAGTTCATTTCTCAGGGCCATTGAGAAAGAATAAACAAACGCTTTGGACGCTGCGTAGGTAGCCAGTAGTGGGGAAGGATTCTTTGATACCATTGATGCAAGATTGAGAATCTTTCCCTGCTTGCGTTGGATCATATCCTGCATAAAGAGCTTCGTCATATGCAAGAGCGAAGTGATGTTAAGATTTACGATGTCGATATCGCGCTGGATATCATATTCATGGAAAAACCCATACTCGCCTTGTCCGGCATCATTTACGAGAATATCCACCCTGAGGTCATTGCGCTTTACTTCATCGAATACTTCCTTTGCGGCCTGAGGATTGAACAAATCTTTTTCAATTGTCAGAACCGGAACGTTGAATTCTGACTTGAGCTCATTTGCGACCCGGTCCAGATCGGCTTTTGTTCGTGCGACAAGGATCAGACCATGGCCATCGGCTGCAAATAAGCGTGCGAGTTCGTAACCTATTCCTGCTGAGCCTCCTGTGATGAGGGCGGTTTGCTGCTGCGACATAAAAATTGGTTTTCAACATCGTCGAAAAAACCATTCCCCGAATAGCACATCGGGATTAATCCGAAAGAATTCTTGAAAAAATCTTGAGAAAATACCCAAGGATCGGGTTGCGGACCTCGTCTTGAAAAGTGAAGAACAAAGAATCATGATTGAGATGAAGGTGACTCTTTATTTGTTTGGGTTGTTAACATTGCTTGCCGCAGTGGTATTCACCTGAGGGTATATGAGGAATATTTCAGAACTTTAGTTCTGTTAACACTCTTTAACCCCTGCCCTGATGGGTCTTAACTCAGAGAAAGATATCATTGAAGGCTGTAGCAGGCAGGACCGTGCCTATCAGGAAATACTGTATCGTCATTATTATGGGCAGTTTTTAAAGCTGTGCGCACGATACTCGAAGAGCATGGAGGATGCGGAGCAATTAGTGAATGACGGTTTTCTTCGCATCTTCCGAAATATTGACACCTATAAAAACAGTGGCCCTTTTGAAGGCTGGATGAGGCGGATATTTGTAAATACCTGCCTGGATTATCTGAAAAGCAAGCAGATGAAACAAGAGTCGCAGGTTGACTACAAAGAGCAGATTCCGGAGCAGGGAGTGCTGGAAATCAGTCCGGATGCCATCAGGCAGATCAGCTTTAAGGAGTTGCTGACATTGATCCAGACACTACCACCGATGTCGAAAACCGTCTTTAACCTTCATGTATTTGAGGGTTATTCACATAAGGAGATCGGTGCCTTGCTGGAAATCAGTGAAGGCACGTCTTCCTGGCACCTGCATCAGGCGAGACACCAGTTGCAGCAAAAAATTAAGAAATTGAACGAAGTAGAACCTGTTTATGCATCCAAACGAGTTTGACAGGCTGATTGCCGACAGGTTTGAGGAGGAGGATTTCCTCTACAAGACCGGAAGTTGGGAGAAGTTGTCCCAACAGCTTCCTTCTAAACGCCCTAAGGTGATAGCCATAGGATGGACGAAAATTGGGGGAATAGCTGCTGGTCTGGCAATTCTGATTGCTACCAGCACTTATTTTCTGTCATCCAGCGAAAGCGAGCAGGTTCTGCCAGCGGTTGCCACCCTGGAACAGAAAAGGGCCTTTGCAGAAAGTTCCGAGACGATGGAGCAACAGCAAGCGAGTGTTGCTGGTGCGGAACCAGCCGCCTATAAAGGCGGGCACCGTCAGAGCGGTACTGCATTAACACAGGAATTTAATCGCCAACCGGGTGTCCCGGGCATCACTGAACAAGGTCAGTTACCCGTTCAGGAAGGAAAGAGTACCATTGCGGCATCGGATCATGGCGAAGTAGCTGTGACCGAAAAGGAGCCCAGCGAAGGACCGTCTTTGGTTTTTGAACCCAGGGAAAAACCCACTCAGGCGACAGACAGGCCTCAGATGGAGATGAACACAGAACAGCAGTACAATGGTCGATTTCGCCTTAGTGTGGCTGGAGGTATGAATTTCGGGTCTTTGAATACGGGGTATGCTGCGGGTCTGAATGCCCGGCAACCCATCAGCAGGAAGTTATTTGTCGAAGGTGACCTTGCTGTTGTGAGCAACCAAGGAACAGAGGCTTCTATGCACCCTGCGATGGTGCCGCAGTTCAATAGTGGTACCATGGCATTCAAGGGAGGAATTAATACCAGAGAAACACAGTTCCTGTATCTGCAGGTGAACCCTTCACTGGGTTATCAGCTTACCAGGCGACTTTCTGTAAGTGTGGGTGGTGACGTCCAGAAGTTACTGCAGGACGACCTGGCTTCTGAAAGAAGTTATATGGGGCCGGACGGCGAAGCGCGGATCATACCCGATTATGACCTGGGATTGACAGGCCGCACCGAGTTTACCGTGAATAAGCGATTGAAGGCAGGCATACTCTACCGGGAAGGCATGAACAATACACTATTGAGCGGAGGGGAATACCTTGACCGCCGCTACATGCAGGTTCAGATCAAATACACCCTTATCAACGCAAAATAAAATAGCAGGTTTCTTTTTCGTTTAACTGGTAAAGTAAAGGCGCTCGTTGAGCGCCTTACTTATTGGGGTAAATATTTCTAATCATACCTGAAAGACGCCTGCTTTCCATTCGCGTTCAACCGGGGCATGACTCGCTGCATGTATCGCCTCAGAAATACGCTTTCTGGTGTCTGCAGGATCGATGATCTCATCGACCCAAAGGCGTGCAGCCGCATAGTATGAAGACGTCTGTGCATTATACTTATCTGTAATCTCCTTCAGCAATGCTTTTTCTTTTTCGGGATCGATCTCCTCGCCTTTTGCTTTAAGAGAAGCCACCTGGATCTGAAGTAAAGTCTTTGCAGCCTGTTCGCCGCCCATTACAGCGATCTTTGCATTGGGCCAGGCATAGATGAAGCGTGGGTCATAAGCCTTGCCACACATTGCATAATTTCCGGCACCGTATGAATTACCTGTAATGATCGTGATCTTGGGAACTACTGAGTTTGCAACAGCATTTACCAGCTTTGCCCCGTCTTTGATGATTCCGGCGTGTTCGCTTCTGCTGCCTACCATAAAGCCGGTGACATCCTGAAGGAACACCAGAGGAATCTGTTTCTGATTGCAATTCTGAATAAACCGGGCCGCCTTATCAGCACTATCGTTATAGATGACGCCCCCCATTTGCATTTCGCCCTTGCCGCTTTTCACAATCTTACGCTGGTTGGCCACGATACCAACAGCCCAGCCGTCTATTCGAGCGTAGCCACAGACGATTGTTTTGCCATAATCTTCCTTGAACTGGTCGAATTCGCTGTTATCGACGATACGTTCGATCACCTCTACCACGTCGTAAGGCTTGCTGTTTTCGATGTGGACAAGGCCATAAATATCCCTGGGGTCTTTTTTAGGCTCAGCCGGTTTTGCCCGGTCGAAGCCAGCATGCTGACGAGCTCCGAGCTTGTCCATAATACGACGGACCTGATCAAGACATTCCTTCTCTGTATCGAACTTATAATCGGCGATACCACTTATCTCTGTATGAGTTTTGGCGCCTCCCAGTGTCTGTATGTCGATATCCTCACCAATAGCAGCCTTCACCAGGTAGGGGCCGGCCAGAAAAATGGAACCATTGCCTTCGACCATCAGCGTTTCGTCACTCATGATTGGGAGGTATGCGCCGCCGGCTACACAACTTCCCATCACCGCTGCAATTTGTGTTATGCCCATTGCGCTCATCACCGCATTGTTGCGGAAAATCCGTCCGAAATGTTCTTTATCCGGAAATATCTCATCCTGCATGGGCAGAAATACACCGGCGCTGTCTACGATGTAGATGACCGGTAGTTGATTTTCCATTGCGATTTCCTGGAGTCTGAGGTTCTTCTTACCGCTGATCGGGAACCATGCACCGGCTTTGACAGTATTGTCATTAGCGATGATCACACATTGGCGACCACTTACATATCCTAGTCCGCCAACGGTACCTCCTGCGGGGCAACCGCCCTGTTCCTGATACATTTCCCAACCTGCGAAGGAACCGATCTCCGTGAATTCGGAGCCTTTGTCTATTAAATATTCAATTCTTTCCCGGGGTGAAAGCTTACCCTTTGCCTTAGCCTTCTCAATAGATTTTTTACCACCACCAAGAGCAACCTGGGCATGACGCTGTTTCATCTGACTCACAGCCAGGCGCATGGCGTCTTCATTCTTATTAAATTCAAGATCCATAAACGAAAGATTCCTACGTATCTGCGCAGGCAGGCAAATATAACAAGGTGCCGTTAGTTATCCGATTTTTAGGTTCTGAATCACTGCTGTCCGGGGAATACTAATATCTGAGAGACGGGATTCGAAAAAAGCCCCCAATTGATCAGTTAGCTAAGGGCCAAAGTCCTTCCTGGTACCTGCTACCTTCCTTGTAGGTTCCTTGTAGGTTCCTTGTAGGTTCCAACTAACTGGCATAATACTAGGGGACGGTGTCGTACATACGTCATACTGG
>JAEYQO010000115.1 GCA_023409975.1 Bacteroidota bacterium
GGGTCAACATCCCGGAATAGGAAGCATCGGACCCAAGGGGAAAGCGCCAACAAGGTGGGTCAACATGATCCGGAATGGTGGGTCAACATGATCCAGAACGGTGGGTCAACATGGTCCGGAATTTACAGGATATTTCAAATGTTCGTAGACTTTATGCATTCTTGAATATCCACTCAGCTGCCTTGCATCATCAAGCACAGTACTATTTAAATAGCGGGGTTTATACTTTGCATCAATTACCATCGGGGGACTAAGAAGTAGATAATCTAACTCTTTGCTATTGTATGTTGGATGATAAAGTAATTTATCACTAAACTGATCTTTAAGTAAACCTAAAACATATAGTTCAAAAAGCTTACTCATATCTATCCAAAATGGATGAGTTGAAACAGTCTTCTTTTCTACATTGGAAATGTTGTATCCATACCTTTTCAAAATGAGCCTTGCCAATCGAATTGCTTCCCCATACTCTTTGTAAAATGGATTTGATCTACCGTGTTTTACTTCATTGATATCTACATCTTCTGAGACGGTTTCAAAAGCTGGTAAAATAAAATTAAAGAGGTTTTGTATGTACGCATCTGAACTAATTGTAGCATAATTTGGAAGATACCTTTTAATAAAAGACACCGTTAGTTTAAGCACTCTGTTCTCTAAACCGTTCACCCCAAATTCTTCAAAACTGCAGATGGTATTCAGGTTTTTGCTCTTGAAGATATTTTCCTTCAAAGTTCTACCTACAAGCACTTTCCCTTTCACCCTGCCATTGATATTATGAGTGACTTTGTAGTACGATTTTTTTAAGCCCTTTCTGACAATAATCTTTACTAAACTAAGAAACTGAACGATTAGCAAAGGTGTCAGCAAATCCTGTTTCTGTTCAATCTGAATTTGAGGCTTATCCCATTTAACTTCAAACAATTCAGTTAGCTCGTTGCCAATATCCTGATACCGCAGGCAATGAAAAAGCATCTTTATAAAATCTGTTTCTTTTGCTGAGCTGCTATCAAGACAATTTTCATCATCTGCAATTTTAGTATTAAGCTTTGGTGCGACGTAGATTGCATGGTCCTTTCCAATCCAGTCTACACCTATGTAATAGTTAGTATGGAGTGTGTTATCCTTTCGGATCTGAACACATTTCTTCTCCGGGTTTCCTAAAAAAAATATCTCTTGTTGTAATGTAGCAACATTTATTCCCACCGGGATGGGTTCACCATCCGGATATTTATGATGCTCAGTAAGTAAATCAAAAAGAAAATTACTCTTCAATTTTTAAGGCTTTTATTTGCTTCTCTGCATCTTGACTTAAAACACCATCTTTTACATATTCAGAAAGTAGCGGCTTTATCTCATACTGTAACTTTAATTCTAATTCAGCCAGTGTGTTAACTAAAAAATAGCTGTGACCTAACTGCACATCTTTTGCTTTGAAGTCAGACTGCAGATAAACAGGCTTGTCTAAGGTTTGCTCCTCATTGAACAATTTTGAAACCTGCAAATACAAAGTTTTCGCTTTTGCTTTAAGTGTCGGATCAGAGATTACATCATCGATAGCTGCGTCGGTTGGGAGAATATCAACAAATGCAAACCTTCTTTTGATGGCATAGTCAATATGTCCTACGCTTCTATCCGCTGTATTCATCGTCCCAATTATGAACAGGTTATTAGGAAGCTTCAATGTCCGGTTTCCTTCGATTGTCATATCATCTAATTTCAAAGGATACATACTTTCCACAATGTTCTCATTGGGTTTATCAGGATCATATCGATACTCCAAAGCATAAATTAGTTCACCTAACACCGAGGGTAGGTTTGCCCTATTTATTTCATCAATAATCAGTACGTAGTTAATAGCCTGGTTATCCAATGCCTTTTGTGCAAATGCAGCCAAGGTCTTATTCTCTACTTTGTATTCAACCTGACCGACATTATTTGTACTTGCAGTTATTCCTCGTACGAAATCTTCATAGGTATAAGCTGGATGGAATTGAATTAACTTTTTTTCACCTAAAGTATCCATCACTTGCACATCATCCAAGCTCACATCATCGTTCTTAATTTTAAACTTGTCGTACAGGTGACCCATGAAGTCAAAGCTTGATATTTTGCTTGAATACTTAGTCTTGATTGCAATAAATAACTTGTTTATTTTCTCATTAAGCTCTATGTCACTCAATCCTTTCGGGTCAATTTCAAAAATCTTCGCTATTAGCTTTAAATGATTTTGGCTAAATATCGGGAAGTAATCATCAGGGAAATAGGTGCTTAATATCTTCAATACGAAGCTCTGACGGAATATTGCTGTTGCAGCTTTTGTATCTCTTTTGGTCAAGAGCAACTTTAAAGCAGCTTTAATATCATCAAGCTTTGTTGAAGGCGTTTTATCAGTACTCACATAACTCTGCTGGTCTTGACTGTAATAAACACCATATACCGTAGTACCGGCTAACCCGGGAGAAAATCTTCCTAATGTACCCAACTTCTTTTCCAACCAGTAACAAAAGCTATCTTGAGAACCCTTTCCCAAGCAGTATGTATCTAACGTCAAGTTTGAAACACTTGCAATAGGAAATGCATCTGTAAACTCTTTTAATAAAGAAGCCCTATGTTGATTTTTTTCAGCCAAGTCAGGCGTGGACTTGAAAGTCTTTATATACCAATCAACATACTGAAGCGGTGTTAGTTTAACTTCCGATTTGATCATCTCATCAGCGACTAACTGAGCTAAACGGGTTTTACCAGTCCCCGGAGGACCCTGTAAGATTATCTGTTTCTTATGTTTCAGTATATCAATGTATTTCTGCATCTGCTGACGTTTTTTATTTGCTATGTATTCATCCTTGATTTTATCCCAAACTTCATCACAAATCTCAATTGCACCATCCCCAGAATATTCAATAATTGTGTCCCGATTTGTATTCGCTTTTGCTTCAAAAGATGGATTGAAATACTTAATCAGTTCAGCCTTGCGACGGTGATAAAACCAATCGGCTTGTTTACCGGCATCTCCACTGTCTGCATCAAACGGATCTGATGTAATTTCAACAACGCCGAACACTCTGTTATATCCTTCTATAATCACTATCAGGTCGCCTTTTTTTATTCTATTCCAACGATCTTTGAATTTTAATATATCGCCCTCTTCTTTAGTGTAACCAACAAGCTTTTTACTACCCTCCTTAATAAAGAGGTTTTCAAAATACATTTTCGTATTACCTGACCCACCGGGTGTAATTTTCATTATCCACATGTCAGGGTTGTATATATTCATTCGCTATTGCTTTTCTTATAAAAACCAAAGATTATTCTTTCCGTAATGGGGTATATCGTTGCCTTCGAAATAAGGAGCTATCTGAGCTACCATTTCGGGGTATTTTATTGTTACCGGCAGATTTTGTTGCCTTACCGATTTCCAATACATCCTACTGAATTGGTACACCTGGTCAATCAGCTCATTTATGATGTTAACATCTTTGAGCTTTGATTTATCCGTACAGTCTATTGCCAACTTCACCGGAAACGGATAACCATCAGTTTTGCTCACTGTACTTCCTTCATACCTTGTATTGTTGTAAAGAAGATATTTATTCTCCCCTATGTTGATGTAAGTGCCACTTTCTGGCATCAGTTCGGCATAGTCCAAATCAAAGGCAACAATATCTTCAGCTTCAGTTTTGTTGATGGTGATTATGTAAATAGGAATTGGGTTGGGTAACTCTAATTCCTGCAATGCTCTTTCAATTGGTTCCAGTTCTTTTTGACTTAATTTTTTGTAGAAGTGGATAATCAACCTGTCAGGAGATTTGTTCACTGACGCATACTCTTTCACTTTCGACGCAATGCATCCCGCAAGAATATCGGTTTCGTGACGCATGAAATAATCAAAGCTGTTGAAGCTGCCCAAGTTATTAAAGCTGAACGCACTTCCAATGTATTGAACATCATCCTCTACATGCTTAAATGCTCCAACGCCAACAATTAATTCGTTTTTTATTGGAGTGTGTAAACGCCAGGGAATGCCATTGAGCTTTGCCAGCATAGCAACCCCAATATTCAAGAGGCTGTACACATAATCGTCGCCCTGCTCTATTACTTTGTTTGCTTCAATAACTTGTGAGGTAATGTTTCTTTTTAATAGCATTTCTTTTACCCTGTAATACACTTTCCGTTTTTCTTCTTCTTCATCATATTTGCTGTAAGGAGTAATATAGACGGCTATGTACTTTACTTCAGGATCAAATTTCCGTTCATCAAGTTTGCTTTCAATTTCCGGCAACGGATTGTCTTTATCTACAAATACAACACTAAAGCTCTTTTCTGTATGAAGTAACAGCGACGCAAAGTCATATAAGCCTTTGAACCATTTTAATCCCTTTTCAAAATATTGTTTCAACGTTACTGCCACTTGAGCATCATCCTTATGCACAATGAAAAACAAATGAATTTTGCTCCAGGGACTTTTTTGAAATGGTTTTAATTTTCGAACATCATATTTTGGGACCCTTCCTTTCTGGCTATTGCTAAAAGACAAATCATTACTGCTGTCTTTCGTTGTACTTACACTGGCAGGTATCACTTTTATGAAGCCGTTATTATGAAGCGGAACAACTGCTTTAAATTCATCTGTGTTTAAATAATCGCTGTAAAAGTTTTGGATTTTGCCCCAATACTTATGATACCTGTTTCCCTTCAGCGGTGCTTCTGTAGGCAATAGCATAGCTCTGCGCAGCTTATTATTCATTATCGGATAAGCTGTGTCATAATCAGGCTCTTCAAATTCAGTCATTGCATCGTACTTGAAAAGACTATTGTTCTGAAGTATCCAGTTGAAATTTGTCGGCGATACATCAGTGATCATTTCAGACACACTTTTCTTTAGTACTCTTGCTTTGCCATCATAGGAAACAAGCAACACGGGGTAATTGGAAACTGTTCTTAACTGAACTCTCAGGGAGAAACGTTCATAGATATTGAACAACTGCGCTTTGTCTTCGGAAGGAAGCCAAACCACTGTTTCATTTATGAAACCTTGCTTTGCTATCATTCCTTTCACCTTCTTGAAGAAGTGAAAGATTTTACGATTGTAGTATTTCTTTACAAGATCTGCATTGTCATTTGGAAGGTCAATCAGCAAAGGTGTAAAGCCCTCGTTCTGATAATCAAAGGTTGTATAAATAAACTCTGTTCCCTCTACCTCAATGCCCGGGAAAATATCTTCGACTTCATGGGGAAACTGTGACCAGTGTAGCCGGTGGCAGAAACCATTTTCCTCTTTGTTGAAGTAAAACGTTTGAGGTTCTCTAGGGAAATCAAACGTAAGAATGTTGAAGAAATAATTCTTTGTAGGCATGGGCAGTATTTTATTGTTTTAATACATCAGCCAATTCTTCTATGTTTTTATGAATGTCTTTATGGGTTACAGTAATCACTCTGTAACCTAATTTTTTCAGCTTTGACCTCTTTCTTTCATCATCTAACACTACATGTTCTTTATCATGGTCTGGTCCGTCAACAAAAACACATATTTTAGGATTGAAATAGAAATCGGCTTCGGCAATTGGCTCATCATCTTTAAAAATGATTTTATGCACCTGCTCAGGCATCCTTACTTTCATCGCTTTTAGCTTAACCAGAATTTCCCTCTCTAATGAAGAAAGATTCTGTTGCATAAAAACATCGAATTGAACATTATCATCTAATGCTGGGGACATTTCATCAGCACTAGCGAGTAGAAGAAAAAATTCTTTTACAGTATTTCTGTCAAATAATCTGTGATCTCTTTGATTGTAGAAATTACAAATACAGGAATAACAAGATTTGAGGCATGCACCAGTCAAATCATTTCCAGCCAAGTCGTAGTGTAAAAGTTCAAGTGCTTTAATACTAATCTTTTTTACAAGATGAATATCGTTTGCTATAGCAGACAGTGTACCTGTACCACCTTCCGATGTTTCGAATATTATCATCTTCCCATTTTGACCCACAATCGGCTGGTACAACGCATTAATTTCATCATCATCCAGATTCAACACGGTGCAGAGTGATTGAACGAATGCATTTAATAACGTCTTTGCAAATACTTCTTCATCACCGACAAAGCCTTCTGTTAATTGGAGTACTATGACATCATTCTTGGATTCTGTCAATAACGAAACCCCGGTACGGAGTTGACCCTTGTTTAGATTTTTCTCTTTACAGTGTTCATCCAATTTTGAAAATTGTACCCATTTAAAATTAACAGGGTCAAGGTTGAAACCTATTCGCTGCTCAGCATAATCAGCCATTTGTCCCATATTTAAATGACGCATTTGAGCACTTCTCTCAAATGTCAGTTTGCAGAAAGGCTTTCCGTTTGACTTAAGCTCTTTTACTATTGCCTTTGACGTAGGTTTATAGCTATTGATTATCTTGTAACCACCTTTCAACCGTTCTTCTTCATCTGCAGTTATTCTCGTCCTTCTTTCTCCTCTCATCCTCGGAAATTTCAATGCTGCAATTGGTCGGTTAGCTTCCCATACTGCTCCACAATTAGGACAATTCGTTGGAAATGGGCTTGTATTTGAAAGTAATTCGATGTGCTCACAGTCTGGACAAACCGCCGTACTTATGACATTGTTTGGGTCAGTTTCTTTACTTACATACTGAACTGCATATTTTAACCCGCCAAAATACAGTGTGTTATGCGGGGCAAATTCTCGGATTGCTATATTTTGATCTCGTACCAACTCTTCCTCTTCTTTTTGATGGAGGAACTTTATAGATGTTATTTTTTGAGGGAAAGCATAATTTGGCAGAAAACCTACCTGGCTTAAATAGCGATACACATAAAACTCCTCTTTGCCATTCTTTATATTCTCATTTCTTTTTTCAAGAGCCTCTCGCCGGCTTGATAAAACAAAGTCGTGTGCTTTGTCATCAATTTTCATCTTATTAATTTCCAAGATTTCCTTCAATGATTCTCGGTAATCACTTCGCATTTTATCGAAAGCTCGGTCGAATCGGTACACAAACTCATCGAGTTGCTCCTCTACTTCTTTCCACGTTATTTGCTTGTCAGAATTTTCGATTTCCTTGCCAAATGCTTCTCTAATATTTTGCAGTATCTTTTGCTTATTGTCCTGAACTGCCTTCAATAATGATTCTAGATAACTGTTGATAATTGGAAGCTCATTGTAATCACTAAAATCAATGAAATCCGAAGGTCGAGCCCATATTTTTTCTGATATTACCTGAAGGACTAAAGAATTAATGTGAGCAGAAAATAAAGAGGTGTTGGCAAGATTGAATCTGGGCACAGCGATTTTACCTGATACAATTTCTACAGGTCGGCGATAATAATACTGATCGTGAGCACCTCTGCCAGGACCGCTACCACAAAATGTTTGCACAATAGAACCCTGACCACTTCTTCCCGCCCTTCCTGCTCTTTGCGCATAATTACTTGGGCTCGGAGGAACATTCCTTAAATACACAGAAGACAGTGTTCCTATATCAATTCCTAACTCCATTGTTGGAGTGGCTACTAAAAATTGAATTTCGGGAGGAGTTTTCTTAAACTTGTTTTCTCTTTCTTTCCTCGTTTGTCCATCTACCTGACCAGAATGATCTTCAGAAACAATATTTTCAGAACCATCAAATGGCAAGGTGTACTGATAGTGATAATAGTTGCTCTCCTGTTCAGCTTTACCAAGCGTTCCTTTGCAAGTTGATTTAAGACAGTAGTTTACCTCGTTCCAGTTGTACTTAGTACCGCACTTCTTACATTCTTGTTTAAACTCCTGTTTGGGAGCCTTCACTAAAATCATAACAGGGTCGAGGTAGTAAATGTCATGACCTTTGAAGCGTTGCAATGTTACATATCCGATTGATTTGAGGAATGAAATTGTTTCCTGGATTAAAGAAACGATTTGTGGTGAATGATCAAGCCCAAAGCATTTCTTTATCCAAGTAGTTAATGCTCTTGAGTTATCTAAAGCATGAAATGTAAAATCGCTGTATTTGAAAGTGTCTTTATCTGCATTTGTAAATACACCAACATTGGTTTCCTCTACAGCCTCAAATATTCGCTTTTCAGGAGCATAGTTTTGAATGACATTGATTGTTTGTTGCCTGAAAGTAGCCCGATCAATCAAGTTTGAATGACCAATAGCCATTTCTCTTCGGAATATTTCTAAAAAGCCTTTGACATAATCATGCAACAAGGATTTAGAAATATTATTCAGGAAATCAAATCTTTTAAGTTCCGGCTGATTGAGCGCTTCTTCTAACTGCTCATAACCTACCTCGAGTAAGCCAACATCCTCGAGATTAATTGAAATAAAACGTTTTGTCCCCCGAATTTCTACATATAGATATGTCTCGAGGTATTCCAGAAATTTGTTTTTGAAAATTCGCCGCTGTACAAATGGAATATTTGACTCATCGTTAATGATTAATGGATACAGAAGTTTTGGAAGCTCATTAACAGGAATGTAGTCAGGCTGATCTCGCAAGATATTATACAAAGCTCTACGGAAATATATCTGGTTGTACCAATGATCCATGTGACCAGCCTGAAAGGCAGCATCCTGCCTGTTATCAGTAAACCCAATCACCTTTCTTTCGGTCTTTGGAGAGGCGTTTAATGATGCACTCACAATTACATCCGTACCGGTAGCTCTACCAACTGAGTTTAGCTGAAATATTTTGGAGTATTCCGTAGATGCGCCAGAATGATATGTACGACAGTTTAAACAATATGGCAAAGGCTCTGGTACTAAAGTGCCTTTTTCATACTCATCTTCAAAATAAGGAGTAAACCTGTTTTCATTGGAGTCTAACTTACCCAGCAAAGGTTTTCTATCTTTATATTGGCTTTTTAATTCTCTTTTTTTAGGAGTCAGCCAGTTTTCCGGAAGATCAGCTAATGTTTCTTTATGCTCTTTAGAATAATAACCTGCGACTCCTTTTGATTTATCATCATTAAAATTCCATGGTGTGGCTTTACCGTTGTCTTTATCATAACTAAGACCGTAGTATTCCTGACCGCAGGTTCTGCAAAAATGTAAGGGATATAAAGTCGCTTCCGGTCTTCCTTCTTCTTCGCATTTAGGGCAGGTTGTTTCACCTGTATCACTCAGGTAACGACATTCATCAATTAAACAACCTTTTAATTCAGAACCCTGGTTGTAAAACGCATGAACTTTAGGTACAAACCTCGGTACTTCTCTTCCCATACCTGAGATTACCGTACCAGCCATTCCTAATAATAAGCCAGCGTGGATTTCTATCCGGCACTTATCTCTCGATTCATTGGCACGATGTACATCTTGATATTCCCGTATAAGTGTTCCCAAATCTTTCACTTCCTTCAAAGACCGCTCAAGAAATGAAAGCAATAAAGAATCCTTTAGTGCTTCACCTAATCCTTTTCTGTTCAATTCTCCTTTATAGTCAAAGCCCATCACTGCTTTGAATAAAGGCAATGCAGTTTGAATTTTTTCTAATTCAAAAACACTTAGTTCTTCTTCAGTAATTGTTATGGAACTACTTAACCGTTTGCCATCAAACCAAATTGATTTATCTTCTTCCTCTGTAACCACATTTTCAGGAAGAAATTCTTCGCCAAACAACCTGGAAGCAAAACCAGCAACTGCTTCGTTTGATTTATCGTCTGTTTTGTCGCTTACCATGGTTGCCGAAGTACCTATACACAATAACTTTCCTTTCGTCTCAGTTTTCTGTTTTAATCTTCTAATCAGGAAGGCAACATCTGCACCTTGTTTGCCGCTGTAAGTATGTATTTCATCGAGTACCAGGAAACGCAGATTCTCTCTCTTGCCTTCACTAAAAAGGGCATTGTCCTGTATTCTTGTTAGCATTAATTCCAACTGAACGTAGTTGGTAATCAGAATATCTGGTGGTGTTCTTCTTAATTGCTGACGATCTATAATTTCTGAGTCTTTAGGAACAGCATCATCGCCAAATATTTTTTTATAGGCAGTGAGTGCAGCTCCTCCTTCTTCCTCTGTATCTCCTGTATATAAGCCAACCTTCAATCCTGAACCTGCTAATTTATTAGCCAATTCCTGGTATTGAGAGTTTGCCAAAGCGTTCATTGGATATATAATGATGGCTTTGATACCTGGCAAACCTTTATCTTTTGCGTGGAGGCAATAGTTTACTATGGGTAATTCAAAAGTCAAAGATTTACCAGAACCTGTTCCTGTAGTTACTACAAGATTTTTCTCATCTCTGCATGTAATTTCAACTGCTCTTTGCTGGTGTGAATATGGGTCTATTTTGAAGATTTGTTCTGTAGCTGGATGCAGCCACTTTTTAGCAATCAGTTCTTTAATAGTTAAGCCACTTTTAAAACGCTTTGAGATTTGGATAATGGGTTCTTGCCAAAGCATTTGCCTATTTGCAACTGCATTTGCAACAAAGGCTTCAATTTCTTTATTCTTAAAAACCTGAAAGGTTTTGATAAATGAGTAATACTGGCTTTTTACTTCCTGGTATATTTTGAAAGGATCCATATTAACTAAATAGATTTTGAAACAATATAGCCTGTGAGCAAGTCAAGGGATATGCTAATAAGGGTTCCGACCAATACGTACTCGCTCATTTTTTGCTCACCTTCCTTTAAACGTATAATTGATTTTGCAGCCACTAACAGACCGATGGCTTCATACTGACTAATCAATACAAGAAAGAATATAATTAATCTTTCCAAAATGCCTATCCATGCTCCGGCATTCTCCAGGCTTTGTTCGTTGTGGTTTTGTATTTGATCTCTGAATGGCTTTGTAATCATTCCTATTACAATTCCCACAGGGCTTGTGAGGAACACAAGGGCAATACCTACAATCCATATATTGCGATCAACTATACATGCCTGGAAAATTTGCTTGACGGATACAACATCAGGAAACTTGATCCACCAGATAATAAATATGACCACTAAATGGAGGAATTGGTCAATGCCAAAATACAGAACAGTGTCTTTACGGTAACTCTTCCACAAGTCAATTATGCCATGGCTGATAAAAATCACCAGCGGAACCCACCATCTATCGAAACAAGTGAACCACCATGCTACAAATGTGGTGAGTACAATGTGAAACCAGAATTGCTTTGCTTCATGATGCTTTGCTCTCCTGGCATCTACCCAGCTTTTTGGCTGAAGTACAAAGTCAGTAACAAGATGGGCAGCAAGCAATCGAATGAGCCATATAATTGCATTATCCATTTATGGGGGTGATTTGTTGTATGCTTTGGTTATACAGCTTCAACAATTCTTCCATCTGCTTCCACCCCAATGACTGCACATGCCTGTTTACAGTTGACTGGGATTTATCTAAAACTTTAGCTGTTTCAATTTGGGTGCGGTCGTTTAGCAAATGCTGTAACACTTCCGCTTGTTTGTAGGTTAGTGCCTCAAAGAGATAGTCAGTGAAAAGGCTGATTGCTTCCAGGGCTGTATTTACTTTTTCATCGCCGGTGCGGATGATTAATCTTCTGCCTGTTTTCTCCAGTTCGTACAACCCTCTGCCGGATAGAAGAAATGCTTCGCCCTGTGCTGTTTTTATTTGCGTTACCGGCGTTTCTATGCTGCCGATTCCAATTGAGATTTTAAGGTCTGTTTGAATATTTTGAAGCTGGTTCTCAAAGAGTTTAGCCTCTGTACGAAGAATGAGTGCCAGCCGGTAAGCCGGATAAGGATCAACAAGGTAGCTTTGAAAGCTGTCGCCGCGGTAAAAGGAAATGAACTTTGCCTGATTTGCATTGATCAGCTGCTCCAGAATGGTACGCAGTTCACCAGCAGCCTTGCTGCCCATGGCTGTTGAGTTCACTATATCGGCAGTAATAACGGCACCCAGCACTATCATGCCTTAAAGATATAGTTCTTTTTGACGAATATTGAAATTTATCGCTTAAAAAGTAGATAATCATAAAATATCGTATTGAAAAGCGAATTTTTAAAATTATGCTATTAAAAGGCGAATAAGTGAAAATATAGTATTTAAGCAGTTGCTGCTTTCTTTTCGACAATAGCTTGATCTACAGTTCCCATTTCTTCTCTCACCCAAGCAAACTCATCATAAAGCTGCAGAATAGTTTCTTTTGTGCGATAGCTGCCAAATTTGTCTATGTCTTTCCGTTTTACGATGGGAAAGGTTTCCAGGATGTAATCCATTTCCTCTTTTTCTAAACCATAGAGGTGAGCATAGATTGCATCTAACTCACATTGAAGTTGGAAGCGTTCCCGATCATTCCAGATAAATGGATCTTCTTTAACATTAAAGTCGAGAGCATAATGCTGCAGGTCTATACACGTATATGTTAGTTTTTTTACTCTACTGTCGATTTCTTCCCTAAGAACTTTCGAATAGGCATTGACAGGAACCAAGGGAAGTTGCTTAACAATAAAATGATTTAAGGCTGTTCCTCCAATTTTTGTCCGAACAACAAAGTCAAACATAAATGAGTTCAAATTTGCTATTAAAATATTAGCATTTTCAAAGTCTCTAATAACAACTGATGGAGCACTTACCATTGTTGCGCTCCTGGGAATTATAGCAGCAATAAAGGTTCGATTATCGGTAGCTCTACATACTAACCTAAATACAAGTTGCCATTTCCTATCCCAACCATTTTTTTCGATTTTGTTGTCGATAACCTGTTTATCGATGGAGTATCTCTTTTTAGAAAGGAAGTTTGGCGAATGATCGGAGTTAGGTACAAAATCTCCGCTTTCGAAATTTGCAAACCGATGATCGTAGTGAAAGAATAATTTTCCTTCATAAGCCCCGTATAAGTTATCACCTTCAACGTAAGAGTTCAGTAGTTTCTTTTCATGCGTATCATTTACCATTTGCCATGCATGCCAGCCGTATTCATTCTCATTCTTGAGAATATTAGTGATAACACGACCATTTTGATACATCTTCTTAACAATTGAAGCATCGGTTCTATTTCGAAAAACGGGGCAATTAGATGTATTCGGATTAATCAGTAGAAATTCGTCCGCAGTTAATGAATAATGCCGATGTTCATCATGTAATTGATTGGGATTAGAAGCGAAGAATAAAAGGTCAATAGGGTTGCAATTCTTTATTTGCGATAATGTTAGAAGACAGAACTTAAAACTTCTATGAATATCAAAGATGCCTTCACTGTTTTCGAAATCAAATAAGGAATAAAGAAGTTTATTGTTAATAATAAATTTAAAAAACTCTTTAGAGGTGTCATCGGTGGCAATACCTGAAGGTGTGATAATAGCCGCGAAGCCCTTCTTATTAATTAACTGAAGGAATTTATCAGCAAAAACTAAGTAAGTGTTTACATTCCGCAGCGCTGATAAATCATATCCGCCGCAATTTTTTAAAAATTGAACAATACGCAGCAAATAAAACTGTTCTTGCTTGTAAACTGAATATAAAAGCGGGTCTGTAATACTAAGACTTTCGATGAGAGTTTCCCTAGTACTTGCATCTGCTTCTACGATATTATCGTATTTTCCCTTGAAGAATTTCTTATCCTCAACTTGTAGCTTTTCCCAGGGAGGATTACCTAATAAGCAATCAAAACCACCCTTCTCAAACACCTCAGGAAACTCTAAATGGTAGTGGAAAAACCTGTATTCATCAGCTACTTTCAGTACCCTGTCTACCAAGGCTTCATTTATTTTTTCATTCTCTTTAAGCTTCTCCAGTGTTACGTTGGTTGGGTAAATCTCCAGGTCAACTTCTGTTTTATCAATGAAAAATGCAGCCGTCCAAACATCAGCCATCAGCCAGGCTTTGTATTTACGCTCCTGTTCTTCCAGCTTGTGGTATTCTTCTTCGGCAAGGTCCACTTCATCGGGTTCTTCCTGCTTGCGTTGTTCCAGTTCTTTACGCTTACGCAGCAATTCATCCGTTTCTCTCTTGCGAAAACCTAGGTATTGCACAGCAGGTCCTGCTACCTGGTTCAGGCTTTTCAAGTGCCTTTTTGCATCTGCTTTCAGCTTTGTACAAATTGCAGGATTATCGTTGCCTACAGCTTTATATGCTTCTTCAGGTATTCCCTTTTCAATCAGCTCCGGTGTAGCTCCAATTAATGAGTTACCGCATTTCAGTTTGTGGTCTAAGAAAGTTAAAGGCATGTCCGGTAAAGAGGCTGTAATCCATAAGCTGAACTTTGCCAGTTCTAATGCCATTGGGTTTAAGTCAACACCGTAAATGCAATGCAGCAATACATCTCTTTTTGCTTCCCGCAACTGGTCATCGGTTGGTCTTTCTTCATCACCCATTCGTATCAGTGCCAGTTGTTCACCCAACTTCTCCAATGCAGCGCAAATAAAAGCACCAGAGCCGCAGGCAATGTCTGCCACTTTTAAAGCCAGCAGGGCTTTTTCTTTTTCAGCCTGGGTAGTTTTGTCCTTCAGTGCATTTTCAATCACCGGTACCAACGCAGATTCGATGAGCTGAGCCACCAAACGGCTATCAGTGTAATACGAACCGGTGGTTTTTCTATCTGTTCCACGATCATCCAGATAAAACTCACCACGATGTATTTCTCTCTTGCCTAAAGCGATGTGCTCTCTCGCCAATTTAGGCTCATAATCCAGCAGGCTTTCATACACTGAACCTAGTTCATCAATAGCCAGGTTTGCGTAATTGATACGATTACTGAGGTTATCCAGTTTAAAGTAACTAAGCCGGTAAATAGCATCGAGTAAAAACTTGTTCTTTAGTGTAAGCTCTTTGATTCCGGAAATTTTTTTATCTGAAAATAACTGTCCTCCAAAAGCATTGATCTCTTCACCATTTTTAAACTTATAACCTTTAGCAACCAGCTTAAAAGTGATTTTCAACCCTTCCCACAAATCTTTTTCTTCGTCGTGGTTGTAATTGCCTTTCTCTGCCAGTTCTCTCAATGCATTTATACTATAAGTTCTTGCATAAATACTGTTACGCACGGGCAGCCAACCTTTCTGCTCTGCAAACATGAGGAAGAGCAGGCGATAGATTACATTTAGTATTTCTGCATAGAAAGCTTTAACCTTACCGTTTTGAAATTCGTCGGGGTTCAGGTTTTCGGCAAAACCGTTACCTAATTTTTCAATGGCTTCAATTACCTGATCACGGAGTTTGTTGCCAACTTTTACACCTGTTTCTCTTGATTTTTTATGAAAGCTTTCCAGCAAGCAATTGCTTTCTATTTCTATAGGATTGCATTCTTCATCAAGTTCCACCTCTTGTTCGCCCTGGTACTGGTTTTCAATCCTGGAACGATGCAGGATTCTGAAGAGCACACGAAATTGTTCCGTATTTGCTGTTTCAAAAATGCTTTCAAGGTCGAACTCGAGAAAACCCTTGGTGATAGAATGGTAAAAATCCCGGAGCAGCCGGATTTTTTTACCATTGGTGAGCATTGCCCATTGATGATGGCTGGTATTGATGTATTGCTGCAGGCAGTCCTGTGGACTCTTGTGCTTGTGTGTGCGGCTATGTGGATCTTTGCTATCGAGGTCCTGCGATGAATGCACCATATGAATAACAGGGGCATAGTCACTGCTCCAACCTTTGTATGGAATATGATACTCTGTACCAGATTGGCTTTTTATGTTAGAGCCCACAAAAACAGGATCGTAGCCAAGAGCTTTGAGGAAAGGCAATATCCATTTGTTGCGTAATTCAGAAGTATCCAGTTCATCACCGATAATATCAGTACGGTTTTCTTCCCAGCGTTCACGAAGCTTTTCAAAAGTAGAAGCTATAACTTCATCTACCTTTCGCATTTCACCACCGAAGCTTCTGTCTTTCACATAATCGGCTTTGGTTTCATTTGCCAATGACAAACAAAAATCTTCTGTAATTATATTACCACTTGATTTTATAAAACTTAGGGGCATTTTCTACTCTTTGTTATAGCGGTTGAATGATGGTAACAGTCAGTAAATCATGACCTGCTTCTTCTATATAAATCATTTCATCCAGCCATAAGGGTTGTTCCGTGTCCTTGCTTTCCACCAGTATTTTTTTGTATAGTTCCTTTCTTTCGTCTATCAACTTCATTCTTCGTTCTGAAATTTTTTCCAGAACTATCTTCTCCAGTGTTACAAGATTCAAAGCATCATTAATATGCTCAGTGAGTTCTGATTGTGATAAGTTCCTTGTAGTTTGTGCAACACTAAAGGACGATACAGGTAAAAGCTTCTCAGAAAAACCATCAACTGCAAAAGTGACCAACTCCTCAATTACTCTTTTCTCTTTTAATCCAACAGTAAATCGAACCAAAAAATTATACAAGTAGCATACAGTCTTTACCTCCTCAGAAAAGAAGTAGGCATTTCTTCCTGACACACCTTTATTGGTAAAAAACTCTGCTTTTACTACTTCAATCAATTTGCGGATCAGCGGATGTCCTGCATCAAGAATAATAGCGTCCGGATTCGTTAAAGCTAGTTCAGGATCAAAGGTTACCTTTTTTATAGAGGAAGAAAAACGTTGTAAAATCAACCGGGGATCATTTAAAATAATCTCGTAAAACCCAGAGCCTTTATCTATCAGAGCAGAACCGAACCGATTCAAAGCAGACTTCACGAAGAGCAACACTTCTTCCTGAGAACCTACAATGCGTTTTGTTTCTTCTATACGCTTATCTATCTCTGGCAATTCAATATCGAGACTACTGTAAAATGACTCTTCTTCAATCTTTTTCTTCCGCTTTTTGTCTTCTTCCACAGTAAAGGATTGGCGAACTGCTTTTTTAGTTTCATCTACGCCGACTGAAGAAAACAAATCAGGCATATTTGCATCAATAGTATTCCTTTTTGTCTTCTTTCTTTTAGATGCTTCCTGGATTAAAGTTTTCAAATACTCTTCGTCTCCGAAATAAGCTGCAGCATAATCTCGGTCAATTTCAATTGTATCAATTTTTTCCCGCAGCAATTGCAAAATCTCACGGTCGAGGGATTTATCCAACACCAATGTTCTTATGCAAACAATGTCTTTTTTCTGTCCTATCCTGTCAATTCTTCCATTGCGTTGCTCCAAACGATTTGGATTCCAGGGGAGCTCATAGTGCACAACATTGGATGATAGTCGTTGCAGGTTTAAGCCTTCAGATATTACATCCGTCGCAATCAACAAAGCTTTCTTAGATCGATCAAATTTTCCAAACACTTCAGTACGGGCATTCAAGCTCATATCCCCGTGCATGATAAATGTTTCAAACTCTTTGCTTTTGAGATTAGCTTCCAGATAATCTAAGGTGTCTTTATACTTAGTAAAAATGATCACCTTGGAATCCTTTTCCAGCAATTCAGGAAGAATATCCGTTTTAAGCCTTTGCAGTTTTTCGTCATCTTTCGCTCCGAGCTTTTCAGCGAAACTGATGATTCTTTGTATTTCTGACAGTTCATCAGCGTGCAATGCCTCAAAATCTAAACGCAGTGAAGCCATTTCATCTGAAGCCCTCTCATCCTCTATAGTTCCATCAAATAAAGATTGTTGATAGGTTTCTTCTTCATTTTCATTAACTACTGCAATCGGATTTTGCAGGGAGGAAATCCTGTTGCGCAAAGATTGCAATACGGCGTATGGAGAGCTAATAGCCCTCTTTTGCAAGTGAATGGCTACCCAACTTGCAATATTTTTTATTTTATTGGATTGCTGATCTTTTGCAGATTTCAAGATGAAGTCGCCATAGCGCTCCACTGCTTCCAATAATTGTAAAAGCTTACCATTCGGCTTCGGTTCTATGATTACTTCTTTTTGGTCACGCTTCGGAAACGGAGAGTTTTTACCCTGCTTTTCATACCATTGTTCCAGTTTTTTTCTATTTCGTTGAATAACATTATACCTCGCTTTAGCTTTATTGAAAGTGAACTCTCCATTTCTGTTCTCTACTATTTCTGGGTTGATTATCTCTAAAATACTTGCAAAGGAATCGGAATAGCCATTGTGTGGCGTAGCTGTTAGAAATAGTACATTTTGAACCTTCTTACCCACATCTCGAATCAACTCATACCGCTTTTGTTGCTTTGCTGCTTTGGCTGCACTGTGTGGTCTTGCACATAAATGAACTTCATCCACCAAGAGAAAATCCCACTGTTGTTCCAAGATTTGTTGTTTGATATCGGGAGACTTTGCATAGTCAACAGATGCAATCACAAACTGGAAGAATTGCCAAGGGTTAGCACCTGCTGGCAGCTCTTTCTCAAACTCTTTTCGTGAAAAAGAATCGATGATTGTAGCTCGTATGTGGAAGAAATAATCAAGAGCTTCCTTCCATTGCTGTTTAAGGTTAGCGGGAGTAAGAAAAAGCACTCTTTTTACTTTTCCACGCTGTATCAATTCAGATATTATCAGCCCTGCTTCAATGGTTTTTCCTAAGCCTACATCATCTCCTATGAGCATCCGGGTATTGGGCTTTTCCAGAGCAAGCACCAAAGGCACCATTTGATAATTATAAGGAACAACAGAAGACCTATGCAAGCTGAGAAAAGGTGCAGAACCATGAATCAAATCGAACTGATATGCCCGAAGTAACAGTCGCTGGGCTGATAAATCACCCGTTAGCTCTGCATTTATTCTTTCAAATCGCTCCTCCCTGATTTCTTCCACGTCTGCTAAAAATGTTTTCTGGCTACCCGAATCTCCGGTAATTGGAGTTGCTACAACCTCAATACCGTCAAACTCATCAATACGCCATAGGCGGTTACGCATATTGACAATGATTCCAGGCTTGATATTAGTATTAACCATGATAATAAATAGGGTACTCACACATTGAAAACCAGCAAGTTTTGGAGACTGTGGGAGTACAATTAAAGATTTGCAAATGTAACTTTTGTACAAAAGAACATTCCCGCTCAAAATAAGAAAATAATGTTTGATCTCCTCTGATGCAAAGTCTGCAAATGCTGCAAAGCCCCCTAACCTCCCCCTCCAAGGGAGGAAATATTCTTTTCATAGTGTCCGGCTTTGAGCTTTGTCAGCAGGTTTGGCACTGCATTTCGCAAAATTTCGTCTACTGATCTTGGGGAAAGACTGAAACCGGCTCCAAGCTTTACTGCTTCGGCACGGGTAAAGGTTTTAGGCAGCCTTTCAAAGAATTTCCGTTTTTGATCTCCACCCTGGAAACTATTGGTTTCCTGTTGGCGTGGCAGGTTATTGAACATAAGAATGCTGTGCTGGAGGTAGATTTCTGCCAATTGAAAGGCGGTATTGAAATCTATGTCTGTACATTCTACCTGTTCGCCAGCTTCGGCGTTCTCAAACTTTCTGAGGGCTGTAAACAGCATTGCCATTCGATACAGGATCAAGCCTAATCGTTTTACAATGCTTGCAGCATCCTCACCGGTGAATGTGGTAATGTCATTTAGCCAGGTAGAACATTGCCTATTCAGTTGCTGCCACTGTTCTTTTGAAAGTGTAACATAGGTTTCACCCAACTGGAGAAACTTTACCATGCTGTACACCTTGTAGGAAAGCTGCTTGAAATGATCGGTAAGGTTGATTTCTGAAACGTATGGAGAAACATCTTTCCAAAACTGGTCTACTTTAAAAGCATAGAACAGGAAACGACTAAACAAACCATCTTCGGCAGATGCAATCAAACCCGTAACCTGGCTTGGTGTACCGGAAAGGGCAATAGACAAACAAGGGCTATTCACTTCTGTAAACTCATTGTTGGTCTTCCGGGAACTGGAAAGCCTTTCGTGGTGAAAGGACTTTCGCAGCATATCGGAGTATGAGCCCCATTCCTGCTTGAATACATTGCCAAGCGTATCGGCTTCGGTTTCGCAAATGATACCTGTCCCTTCATTCTGTTCGAGATGCCAAAGGATCTTAGCGTAACTGGTGTTGGCTGGAATGTACACGACTTTGAACGGAGGTTTTACCGGAGGTTCCTGGTTTACGGTCTCACCTTTCTTGCATGTTTTCAGCAGTTGTTTGTAAGCGTTTTCCTCCAAATGAAACTGTGCATCTGCCTCTTTGCTTGCAGTGAGTACCTGACTGTGATATTCATCAGCCAATTGCTTTGCAAACTTCAAGGCTCCTTTTCCACTGGCTGCAGGTGCAATAGCAAAAGTGAATAGGTTTGGAAACACTTCCTGTTGTGCATAGATGCCTTTTACATTTGGAAGGCAACCGCTTCAAATACCTAAAGCTCCTGTAAGAAAAACATCCCGTTCCCTGGCATCTGTAAAGGCTAAGGCTCCGGTTCTTAGTATCTCCGGCATTTGGTTGTATAAATCTTCGGGGATGGGGGGCGTATTCTTCAGATAATCTTCCGCATCATTTTCTCTTTCGCTTTGCTCACGGGATATTGTTGTTTTCAGTGGTGTTTGCGAACCGCCTTTGGCGGTTTGCAAGATTGCAACGTTTGCAAACTCCCCAGCAGCGTGTTGCTCAATGTAGCTGTGTGTAGCATCATTTCTCCCTTTGTTGCCGTGGGCAACAAATTAGCTGTTTGGGCAACAAGCTGGCAACAAATATACTTCAAAAAGGGCAGTCGGGCAACAAAAAACAACAAAACTTATGAACATAAGTAGTTGAAAAACAGACGTATAATTAAGAACAATAGGATAATTACTTCCCAATACAAAACTTACTAAAAATATAATCCAGCTTGTCCTCCGGAGTAATCTCTCCGGTAATCTCACCAAGGAAATGAAGGCACCGGCGGATATCCAGCGACAGCAGGTCGCCCGGCAACTGGCTGTCCATCCCCGACTGAATGTCCTGAATGGATTTCAACACTTCCTGCAATGCTCCAAAATGGCGTGCATTGGTAACGATCGTTCCCTCCTGCGACACGCCTCCCCCAATAACCTGCTCATAAAGTAACTGCCGCAGTTCCTGAATCTGCTGCTTCTCCCGCGCAGAGATCATCACCAGCCTGTCTGCCCTTAACTCGCTGAATCGGGCCTCCGCACGCACCCCAAGAGCATCCACTTTGTTCCCCGCTGCAATGTATCGCAGCCCCTGCTGCTCCAGTTCCCTCAATGCCTGACCCACAGTTTCCGAGGTTTCCTCCGATACGTCAAAAAGGTAAATCACAATATCGGCCGCAGCCATCGCCTTCCGGCTTCGCTCTATACCAATGTTCTCTATCAGATCGGTACTATGATCTCTGATCCCTGCTGTATCAATGATCCGGAACATCACTCCATTGATGTTCAGGGTCTCCTCGATCGTGTCGCGGGTAGTGCCCGCAATCTCACTGACTATAGCCCGCTCCTCATTCAGCAGCGCATTCAGCAAGGTGCTCTTCCCCGCATTGGGCTTGCCGATGATCGCTACACGTATGCCATTCCGGATGGCGTTCCCCAGCCGGAAGGATGCCAGCAATTGCTGCACATGTTCATAGGCACGTTCCAGCAGCTCATACAGCTGGGTCCTGTCGGCAAACTCCACATCTTCCTGACTGAAATCCAGCTCCAGTTCTATCAGGGCGCTGAAGCTGATCAGCTCCTCCCGTATCTGCTTCAGGTCCTGACTGAACCCTCCTCTCAACTGGTGCATCGCCGCCCGGTGAGCAGCCCCCGACTGCGAAGCAATCAGGTCGGCAACAGCTTCAGCCTGCGTAAGGTCCAGCCTTCCGTTCAGCCACGCCCGCTGGGTAAATTCCCCTGGTTTAGCAATGATAGCACCCTCACGCAAACAGAGGTCGATCACCTGCTGCAGTATATAGGGCGAACCATGACAACTGATCTCTGTAATGTCTTCGCCAGTATAGCTCCGTGGCCCCCGGTAAAGACTCACCACCACCTCGTCTATCACGACCACCTCGCCGGACGAACGGTCCGTTATTCTTCCAAAATGTAATGTATGGCTCGCCTGTTCCGCAAGTCGCTTGCCCTGAAATAAAGCGTCAGTGATCTCTATCGCCCGCGGTCCGCTCAAACGGATGACACCAATAGCGCCCTCACCCGCAGGTGTCGCAAGTGCAACAATGGTTTCATTCTGAAACTGCATACAGCAAAACTAGTCTATCTTATTCAGAGCCTATCCCGCCATAAGGGCGCTGACTGACCTCGGAATCAGCGTCTCATCTGGAAGAATTCTTTCACGAGCGACAGGCAGGCTGCTGCCTCTATCCCGTGTATCAACTCGGTTTTAGGATGGAAGGGATTATTGCTGCCCGCAATTCTGCGGTAGCCGTTTTTCGGGTCCGAAGCACCGTACACGATCCTCCCGATCTTACTCCAGTACATCGCACCACAACACATCAGACAGGGCTCAAGGGTCACGTATAAGGTTGCCTCAGGCAGGTATTTACTGCCCACCTGGTTAAACGCGGCAGTCAGGGCGATCATTTCGGCATGGGCCGTGCTGTCGTTGAGCTGCTCCACCTGATTATGCCCCCTGGCAATGATCCTTTCGTTCCAGGTCACTACCGCACCCACCGGCACCTCACCCGCATCAAATGCCAGTCGTGCCTGACGCAGGGCTTCTTTCATAAAATACTGATCATCGAATACCACAGTCGCAATTTGAGCCGAAAATACAAAGTTGATGCGCCAACAGTTCTTACTCTTTATTTCTGGAGTCCATAATAATGGTCACAGGGCCATCGTTCACCAAAGCGAGCTGCATATCAGCGCCAAACACTCCCGTAGCCACGGGCTTGCCGATGAGCTCCTCTAGTTTCTTCACAAACAGTTCGTATAAGGGAATGGCCTGCTCCGGCCGGGCAGCACGGATGAAGGAAGGTCGGTTCCCTTTCTTCCAGGAGGCATGTAAGGTGAACTGGCTGATCACCATGATATCGCCGTTGATATCAGCCAGACTCAGGTTCATCAAGCCGCCCGCATCGTTGAAAACCCTGAGCTGTGCCACTTTTCGACAAAGTAGTTCCACATCTTCGGCTTCGTCCGCCGACTCAATTCCTAAAAGTATCAGAAACCCCGGGCCTATAGAAGCTTTAGGCTCGCCATCGATCGTTACTGTTGCCGTTGATACTCGTTGAATTAGGGTGCGCATATTTCAAGTGGTCAGGTACGAAAATACAAACCACTTACTGTATGGACCCTTCAACCGACCGTATAATACACACAGGTCGTCAGAAAGTTTCTAACGAAGGGAATCGCCGAAATGAATCCCAACTGGTTGCGGGGCTTTAAGCCAAACTTGTATTTGTATATAGGATTGATCAGATAATGCTGCCTTGCCAGCACATGCAGTCCGCTCTTCCGGATGATCTTCTCAAACCGCTCGATCGTGATCTGCGTATCCTTGATCTCCATCAGCTCCTGTACTACACCTTCCGGCTCTCCAGCCCATTCCAGTATTTTCCTGTAAACAGGCTTAGGCAGGATATGGTAATACGGCAAAACACTGGTCAGCTTCTTATGACAAACCTGCTGATGACCGCCAAATGGCATGTACCAGGGTGGAAAACCAAAGAAGATCTGTCCGCCAGGACGAAGGAAGTGTTTTAAATACGGTATGAATTGCTCCTGTTCAGGAATATGTTCAATGGCGTCCTTGAGTAGGATCAGGTCAAAGAATCCCTCAAATCTCTTGAGGAAGGTCTCTTCATAAATGTTCTGGCAGATAAACTCCGCTTTCCCCGCAGCCACCTCCTCTTTCAGAAATTCATTCGCCAGATCTATCCGTACCGGATTCAGGTCCACACCCACACAAAAACAACCCAGCTCAGCAAAGGGCACCAATACGCCTCCCTCCCCACATCCGATCTCCAAAACATTCATCCCCGGTTTGATGGACAAACTGCGACTGATAAAAGGAAGCACATAGTTGCGGGAGTTATCGATCTGTTGCTCCAGGCGTACCCGGTCGTCCTTATGCTGCTTAAGTGCCAAAACTGCTATTATTCCGGGTCTAAATTAATCTTTTCAGAATTGTCGAAAACCACCAGTTGTTTTTTAATGCTCTCATCATGAATGAGCTCCCAAAGCGCCAGAATATACTCCGGGCGCATCTCCAGCATCTTCGCCCTCTCAGTACGGGTGTCAACGATCTCCCGCCAGCGCTCGGGACTGTAAACGGCCATGTTACAGTCTTTCTTCACCAGCCCCATCCGCTCACTGAGTTTCATCCTGCGCGCCAGCAGGTCGATGATCTCAGCATCCACACTGTCCATCAGTTGCCGCAGGTATTCCAGCTCATTGCTCTTGTCCATGTCCGCCGTAAACTGCCTGCGCACCACGAGGCTGCTGATCAGCTCTTTCAGGGCCGCAGGGGTCAATTGCTGCTCCGCATCGCTCCAGGCCTCCTCGGGCCGGGGGTGGGTCTCCAGCATCAGTCCCTGAAATCCAAGGTCCAGCGCCTTCTGCGCCACAATGGGTACCAGCCATCTGGCACCGGCAATATGACTGGGGTCACAGATCATGAACATGTCCGGCCGCCGTCTGCGCAGCTCTATCGGAATGATCCAGTTGGGCGGGTTTCTGTATGAAGAGGACGAATGGTACGAGTAGAAACCCCGATGGATAGCCACCACCTCAGGAATGCCCGCCCGCTCAAAACGCTGCAAGGCACCTTCCCAAAGATCAACATCCGGATGAACAGGGTTCTTCACCATCACAGGCACCGGGACACCGGATAGCGCATCTGCCAGTCGCTGCACCTGAAAGGGATTCACCGTGGTTCTCGCACCAATCCAGAGCACATCCGCCCCATATTGTAATGCCAGCTCCACATGCTCGGTTTCTGCCACCTCCACAGAAAAGGGTAGCCCCGTTTCCTGCTTCATCTCTTTGAGCCAGCCCAAAGCCTGTTCTCCATTCCCCTCAAACGATCCTGGCTTGGTTCGTGGTTTCCACACGCCAGCCCTGAATAGGGCTACATCCAGCGCTCTCAGCTCCCGCCCGGTCTCGAGAACCTGATCACGGGTTTCCGCACTACACGGACCGGCAATGATATACGGACAATGGGATCGGAAGGCTGACATGGCGGCAAAGATAGGATGTGTCACGGGCATAGTATTGATGAGGTGTTTTTCATGATGCTTCGTTTCCCGCTCCTATGGCTCCTGTTCCCCATATCCGCTTTATCACAGGAACTCCCAGAGGATACATTACTCAGCACACAGCTACCGGCGGTAGTGGTCAGCGCCTTCGGTCAGTCCACCGCCCCGGAACGCTCAGCCGCTCCCATCGCTTCGCTCACCAGTCAGCGCCTCCGCCAGTTCGGACCCGCTCAACTGGTTTCCGCAGTCAATACGCTCCCGGGGATCAGGATGGAGGAACGCTCCCCCGGCAGCCACCGGTTCAGCATCCGGGGCAGCAATCTGCGTTCCCCCTTCGGTGTCCGGAATGTGAAAGTCTATTATAACGATATCCCTTTCACCAATCCGGGCGGACATACCTACCTGAATCATCTTGGCTATTATCATTTTGGTCGTCTGACCGTGATCAAAGGTCCTGCAGGCAGCCGCTATGGCGCAGGAACCGGAGGCGTCCTGCTGTTCCACTACCCCTCGCCCGAAGATACCAGTAGCCTCCGTCTGGAGCTCGCAGGCGGCAGTTTCGGTCAGATCCAGGCTTTCGGTCAGTTAAACCTCGGTGCCATCGGCAAACGCTCCGTACTATCTTACCACCTGCAGAAATCCGAAGGTTATCGTGATCATTCTGCCCTGGAAAGACATACAGCGGTATGGACTGGTGATTATAAAATGGGCCGGACAGGTAAGTTGAGGATGACGGCCCTCCTGGGTCATCTGGATTATCAAACCCCCGGTGGCCTCACAGCGGAAGACTATACGCGCAATCCCAAAGCAGCCCGTCCGGGTAATGCCAGCTTCCCCGGCGCCGCAGCAGCTAAGGCTGGTGTGCAGCAAAGTACGGCGCTGATCGGGGGCTCGTATACCAGAAACCTGACAACAGATCTGCAGTCAAAAACGGTCCTCTATGGTGCCTACACCCGCTTGCGGAACCCCACGGTTCAGAACCACGCCCTGATTCTCGAGCCCAACTTCGGTCTTCGCCAGGTCCTCCAATATCAGAAAGCTGTAGGCAGGGGAAGGCTGCAACTGGATGGGGGACTGGAATGGCAGAAAGGCTATACCAATGTAAAAGTTAACGACAATCTCGAAGGAGAACCGGGCGACCTGCAGGATCAGTACGATGTGGAGAACAGGCTGTATTCACTTTTTTTCCAGGCTGCTTACCAGTTACAGGGCTGGCAGGTTCAGGCAGGACTCAGCAGCAATCAGCTTCGGGTGGCTCAGGAAAACTTGTACCGCACGCGCACCCGCCTGAAGAAGGACTTTCAAAACAGCATCATCCCGCGTTTCGCTCTACAAAAACAATGGAAACATCTGAATGTCTATGCTAGTGTGTCGGGCGGGTTTGCACCACCGACTACCGAGGAGATTTTTCCCAGCGGGGGCCAGCACCAACCGGACCTGCAGGCCGAAAACGGTACAAGCTACGACCTCGGTCTTCGTGCCCGGGCGGGCAGATGGCATTTCGATATCAATGCGTTTTATTTCGCGCTGGAAAACAGCCTCAGCCAGCGACGTACACCGGGCGGCGGTGCCTATTATGTCAATGCCGGAAGTGCCGATCAGAAAGGGCTTGAATCGCAGGTAGTGTATGAGCAGCGTATTGACCGTACCTGGATCAGCTACCTTGAATTCAGGGGGTCCCATACCTGGCACCAGTTCCGGTATCGGTCCTTCTTGCAGGAGCAGGAAGACTACAGCGGCAACCGGATTCCCGGAGTGCCGGAACACCTGGTAACACTCGGACTGCACCTCGGTTTTCCTAAGGGTTTCAGCCTGCAGTCTAACTGGATGTACAGCGATGCCATGCCGTTGGATGATGCTAATACGGTATACGCCGGATCCTTCCAGCTCCTGCAGTTGCAACTGGGCTGGCAAACCAGCCTGGGGGCCTGGGAACTGAGGGTCTGCGGTGGTGTGGACAATTTGCTGGATGAACAGTACAGTCTCGGCAATGATGTCAACGCATTCGGTGGTCGCTACTTCAATGCCGCCCCGGGAAGGAATTATTATGTCACGCTCGCTGTAAGCCGATAGGCGCGGTCCGCGTATCTTTGCGGCCAATGAAAGAATTGCCTGGTATTGATCAGCTTAAGGAAGGCGGCGTGCTGCTGATTGATAAACCCTTTAAATGGACCTCCTTCTATGCGATCAGCAAAATCCGGAAAATGATCCATGCCAAGATCGGTCATGCCGGCACCCTCGATCCCCTGGCTACCGGCCTGCTCATCTGCTGCACGGGCAAGTTTACAAAGCGCATCACCGGGTACCAGCAGATGCCGAAGGAGTACACCGGAACAATTACGCTCGGAGCCTGTACCCCCACCTACGATCTGGAGTCAGAACCACAGCAACACCAGTCCTATGATCATCTTACGGAACAAGCCATCCTCGACGCCACCAGTCAGTTCACCGGCACCATTCAGCAGGTTCCTCCTATCCACTCCGCAATAAAGAAAGACGGTAAGAGAGCCTACGAACTGGCCCGGAAGGGGGAAGAGATCATACTCCAACCCCGTACGATCACCATCAGCGAGTTTGAGATCACCCGGATCGCCCTTCCGGAGGTGGACTTCCGGGTTCGCTGTAGCACGGGCACCTATATCCGTTCGCTCGCTCATGATTTCGGTGCTGCACTGGGCGTTGGCGGCTACCTTTCCGCGCTGAGGCGTACAAAGATCGGCCCTTTCAGTGTGGACGATGCGCTGGAGCCGGAACAGTGGAGAAGGCACTGGGGGCTGGCTCCCAAAAATCCGCCGCCCACTGAAACCACGGGGCTACCAGATCAGTAGTTTCCCCTCTTCGGTTCCACTTACCGTTGCCACTCGGAAGTAATACACCCCCTTTGGCTGATCCGTCAGATTTAGATGTACAGACGAAGCTGATGCAGAAGTATTGTCTTGAAAAAGGAGTGGGGAAGTGATCAGCCGTTCAGCTTCAGCTCTTCCAGAGCCTTCTGGGCAGCTACCTGACCGGCTTCTTTCTTATTGAATCCAGTGCCCGACGCCACAATTTCGCCATTCAACATGATGCCCACCGTAAATACCTTTCGCGATCCCTCGTTCTTTTCCTCAAGGGTATCGAAAGAAAGGGTATAGCCCTGCTTCTGTGCCCAGGAAAGCAACTGGTTCTTGTAATTGGTATCGGTGCTTTCCAGCACCTCGATGTCTATATACGGCTTGATGATCTGGCTAAGGATGAACTTACGCGTTCTGGAAAACCCCCTGTCGAGGTAAACGGCCCCGATCAGCGCTTCAAGGGCATTGCCGAATATATGGCTGCGGGAGAGTCCGCGGTCGTTCTGGTTATAACGGACCATCTTCTGCAATCCCATGCGTATGGCCACATTATTAAGCGTCTCCCTCCGGACGATCCTCGATCGGAGCTCCGTCAGAAAACCCTCCGGCTGTGAAGGATACCGCTTGAACAGGTATTCCGCCACAATAGAGCCCAGAATGGCATCTCCCAAAAATTCCAGTCGCTCATTATTCTGCTCGATCTCCTCTATCTGCGAACGGTGCATAAGCGCCAGTTGGTAATAAGGCAGATACCCGGGCCGGAATCCCAGCAGGTGTTCTAATTGCAGACTAAGCTGCTTATTGGGCGAGAAAAGGTAAAATATCCGTGAGGTAAACCGCCTCAAAGCCTATTGCTCGGGTTTTTTGAAAATGACCGAGGCATTGTGGCCGCCAAAACCAAAGGTATTGCTCAGTGCAGCTCGTACCGGACGGGCCTGAGCCTTACCAAAAGTGAAGTTCAGACGGGAGTCGAATGCCGGATCGTCCGTGAAATGATTGATCGTCGGAGGAACCATGTCATGACCTACAGCCATGATGCTGGCAATGGCTTCAATGGCACCGGCAGCACCAAGCAGATGACCGGTCATAGACTTGGTCGAGCTGATGTTCAGATTGTAAGCATGCTCACCGAATACCCTTTCGATAGCCGTTACTTCTGAAATATCGCCCAGCGGAGTCGAAGTACCATGAACATTGATATAATCAATCTCCTCAGCCTTCATGCCCGCATCATTCAGCGCATTGAGCATCACATTATAAGCTCCAAGCCCTTCAGGATGAGGGGCCGTCAGGTGATGGGCATCGGCACTCAGTCCGCCACCCGCTACCTCTGCATAAATCGTGGCACCCCTGCGAACCGCATGCTCATACTCTTCAAGGATGATGGCACCAGCGCCTTCACCCATGACAAAGCCATCGCGGTCCAGATCAAAAGGTCTTGAGGCTGTTTTAGGGTCATCATTGCGCTCGGATAATGCCTTCATAGCGTTAAATCCACCAATTCCGGCCTCAGTGACTACAGCTTCCGAGCCCCCGCAGATGATGGCATCTGCCTTGCCGAGACGCACGTAGGTAAGCGCATCGATAATAGCATTGGTAGAGGAAGCACAGGCAGAAACTGTGGCAAAGTTGGGACCGCGGAAACCATATTTCATGGAAATATGTCCTGCAGCAATGTCCAGAATCAGCTTGGGAATGAAGAAGGGATTGAAGCGGGGAGTGCCGTCTCCGGAGTTGAAATTCTTCATCTCCTCGATGAAGGTGATCATTCCTCCGATACCGGAGCCCCAGATCACCCCAATGCGGTCCTTGTTGACAGCGCCTTCCTGATCCAGACCGGCGTGTCTAACAGCCTGATCGGCAGAAACAACAGCCAGTTGGGAAAAACGGTCGAGTTTACGGGCCTCTTTCCGGTCGAAATGATCTTCGGGATTAAAGCCCTTGAGTTCGCAGGCAAAGCGGGTTTTGAATTTGCTTGCGTCAAATTGTGTAATGAAATCGGCGCCCGATACACCATTGATCAGTCCATCCCAATAATCAGGCACGGTATTGCCCAATGGAGTTAGGGCACCGATACCGGTAACGACAACGCGTTTAAACGGTGAATTCATTAACAATCTTTAAGTTCTGTGTCTTGAAAAAAAGGATTACTTAACGTGCTCTTCAAGGTAAGAAATAGCCTGGCCTACTGTTGTAATGGTTTCAGCCTGCTCATCAGGGATAGAGATATTGAATTCCTTCTCGAATTCCATGATCAGTTCCACGGTATCCAGAGAATCAGCACCCAGATCATTGGTGAAGCTTGCCTCAGGGGTAACCTCTGATTCGTCTACACCGAGTTTATCCACGATGATTTTCTTTACGCGATTTGCAATTTCAGACATGGCTATGCAGTTTGATTTTTATGCTGCAAAAATATACTTGTTTGGCAAAATGCAAAAAGTAATTAAAACGGCCCCCGATTGAGTTCTGTGCCTGTCTACCCATGAGTTGTCCGAAACTATCAACTCACCCACTCACCACTCACCACTAGCGACTAAACGATCCGCCCGTCCCGCATCGTCAGGGTTCTGTCTGTCATGGCGGCCAGCGAGTCGTTGTGTGTCACCATCACAAAGGTTTGGTTCAGGGCGTTTCTGAGCTCAAGGAAGAGCTCATGGATGGCGTTGGCGTTGTTGGAGTCGAGGTTGCCGGTCGGCTCATCGGCAAAGACAATGGCGGGCCGGTTCACCAGTGCTCGGGCAATGGCCACTCTTTGCTGTTCTCCTCCCGAAAGTTCACCAGGCTTATGGTCTTTCCGGTGTGAAAGGCCTACCTGTTCCAGCATGGCTGCGGCGGTTTCCAGCCCTGTCTTCCTCGGTTTTCCGGCTATCCAGAGTGGAACAGCCACATTCTCGATGGCACTGAATTCAGGCAGCAGGTGATGAAACTGGAATACGAAACCCAGGTTTCGGTTCCGGAAGGCAGCCTGTTTTGCCCCCGGCAACCGGAATACATCCGTTCCGTCTATGGTCACTGTTCCGGAATCCGGGCGGTCCAGCGTGCCGAGAATATGAAGTAATGTTGATTTCCCCGCCCCTGAAGGCCCCATAATGGAAACGATCTCTCCCTTTTTCACCGTCAGGGAAACCCCATCCAGTACCCTAAGATCAGCGTATTTTTTTAAAAGGTTCTCGGCCGCAAGCATGGGTTAAAAATAAGGATTCGTAGCCACTGCGCGCGATACCTGATAACTTGAACACCCGGTCTGATTATTATGGATTTGTAAAAGTTTTTGGACGGTACTAATAAAATTTGTAGATCATTTCTGAACACTTACATTTGCGGAATTGAATAACAGAATAAACTATTTATCATATGTTTTGGACTTTAGAACTTGCTTCCCATCTTGAAGACGCGCCCTGGCCAGCTACCAAGGATGAGTTGATTGATTATGCTATTCGTTCTGGTGCGCCGTTGGAAGTAGTGGAGAATCTTCAGGAACTGGATGATGAGGGAGAGATTTACGAAGGGATAGAGGACATCTGGCCTGATTATCCGACACAGGAAGATTTTTTCTTCAACGAAGATGAATATTGATATCAATTTAGAGATTAAACGCGGGGGCCTTCGATATCGAAGGCCCCCGCGTTTTTAAATTCTATGCAATTGCCCGTGCTGCGATATTGCCTAAGCCATTGGCAAAAGCGAAGATCAGCAGCTCCGTTTTATCCTGAGTATTCGTTTTCTTCAATAACTGATCCCTGTAGTTATGAATGGTTCTCACGCTCTTGTGCATCTTCTTCGCGCATTCATCATAATTCAGGCCTTCTACCATCAGCTTCAAAAACTCCATCTCCAGGGATGAGAAGTCTATCACATTAGCATCATCTTCACGAGACTGCCGGATCTTAATCCCAAAGACCAGTTTATTATAATAGTAGTCGCCGTTATAGACCGCTGTGATGGCTTTTTTCAGATCCTCAAAAGAACTTCCTTTACTCAAAAATCCCAGCGCCCCAACGCGCAACATGGATTGCACAGCAAACTCACCAACATGAGAAGTCAGGGCAATAATGCGGACATCAGGCCAGGTGCCAGATATTATCTCAGCGGTTTGAAAGCCATTGATGCTGTCCCTTAACTCAATATCAAGGAGTACCACGTCTGGTGGCTTTTCTAATGTTTTAAAATGTTCAATAGCGCTGTTGCCGCTGGCGGTGTCGAAAACAACCTGGAAGTGAGGAACGCTTTTTAGAATCTCTATTAGGGACTGTCTTACAAGATGGTGATCCTCTACGAGTGCAATTGTTATCTGTTTCATTTAACTGGTATTTGGATGGTAATGCTGGTTCCTTCTCCCGATTTACTCTTTACGTCTAGAGTCCCCCCTAATTGATCTGTCCGTTCTTTCAGATTGAGTCGTCCCATACTTCTTTTACCGGCAACGGAGGAGAGGTCATAACCTCTCCCATCATCGGAAACTGTTATAAGTGTGTATTCCTCCCGGTAGTCGATGATCACGGAGACCGTTGTTGCAGCTGCATGCTTCAGGGTGTTATGCAAACATTCCTGGATTATCCTGTGAAGATTTCGGGATGTTTCCTTGTCAAATGTTGTAGGCTCCCCTAAAAAAGCTACCTCGCAATGAAACTGCTTCAAACTATCATATTTTCTGACCATTTCAGAGATGTTGTCTTCAAAGTTTTGACCGTCGAGCACTTTGCCACTTAAATGGTGGCTCATCAACTGAATGTCCATTACCAGATTTGAGAATTCGTTATCCAGATCGTGTAATTGCTCCTTCCGTCCTTCTTCCCGAACCAATGGCGCCATCAGGGAAATCACCTGTTGTTTTAGTACAACCATTCGAGGAACGGTTTGGTCATGGACTTCCTTCGCTACTTCGTTGAGCGCATTTTCAAGTTCATTGGATTTTACATACAGTAATTCTGACTGGTGTTGCTCAGCCAGGATCTTTCTCTTTCTTGATGTGAAAGCAATATTGCCTGCCAGGGTAATGACCAGGAGAACCATAAGCGAACTTCCTATTGCTACCAACAGGAATAAAGTGAAATCAGTTGTCAGAGGAAATCAGTTTAGGGTAAAAAATAAATATGGCCGCAAATGCGGAATAGGTGAGATAGTTCAGCCCAACGAATATTTGATAGTAGAGGGAGAACAGCGAATCGTCTTTGATAAGCGGGTAACTCCCGAACCACAACAGGCTAGCTGCCCAGAAATTTGCCAGTAAAAGGCTCGTCCAGAATTTTACGCTACGCATAGTGACCACCCCATGCTTTTTCAACAAAAAGCTCAGGGTTTTTACACCAAGGAACACGATGCAAAAGCCTTCAAACACAATAACGGAATTGTCGAATGTTTCTGCGGTATAGAACGTGAAAGAAATAATACCTAAAACAACACCAGCCCATCCTGCGGCAATGCTGAGCTTCCCCCAACGGGTTGTAGCTAAGGCTTTGCCGAAGTAATAGGCGACCAGTAGAAACTGGATTGGTGTAAAAATCTGGTAGATCAGCGTATTGCTTCCGTATAAGACTGCACTTGCCTTTGCGATCGACTCGCCCAGGAAGGTGACCACCAGCAGCACAGCAATGTATCTGTCTGCAGTAGACAGTGATTTATAACGGAGTAGAGAGAGCGTTGCTGCCAGTAATAGAATTACAAGGTGTACGAGAAAGGTCAAGTTCAAGAATTAGTAGGTAAGGCTAGGAGAACCGTTACAGTGCCGCGGACAGGGTTCGAGGTGATCATATACAGAGTTTCCATGAGCGAACACGTAATTAGCACTTGAATCTAACCCGACTATAATCATAGTAAGAGCGTCCGCTCTTGTACCTGCATATCTGTTTTCGCCACCAGCGTCTATGTATGCCATTGGATGGGCAAGCATAAATTTTACTCGTTTGATACTGTTATTCTCCAGATAGTTCCGAAGTGTATCGGCATTGAAAACAAGTGATCTCAGGTACTCGTGTTGATCCGTGTTCGTACTCACGCTCGCAAGATAGCTTCCAATCATCTGATTTGCAAGGGTTAACGAAATTGGTTTTGAAAAATCATTTTCTCCGCCCAGTAATAATGGTGATGACGAGATCACACTCGGTACTCCATCAGCATCATTTGGGTGATGGTTCAGCTCAGGTGCTGCCGCCTCATCCTTTTGACAGGCGGTGAAGAAAATCGTTGTCAGAATTGCTGCAATCGTTGCTGTATTTTTCATAGAGTTTAATGTTTAGGCAAACGTAAAACCTATGACAGTCAATCAATTGACACAAAAACCCGATTTTTTTGCGTCAAAACTGCATACGCAATTGAAAACATTTAGTTATGGAACTGAAGCGACGTAACTCGTTAGTCTCCAGGATGCTACATGCGTTGTCAGGAATTCTTCGCCTACTGATGCTGAATTCGCAGCAACAGCCAATGACCGTCGAAGGCGGCTGGTTGTTTTAGTAGTTAGTTTGTGTCAGAATCTAGTTAGCCTGCCAGAGGCGTTTTGCTGGTGTTGCGCAACAGCAGCAATGGGTTTGGATGAGATGGGCCGTTAGCTGTTGGCCGTTGGCCATTGGCAGAGAAAAGGCGAAAGCGAACGCCAAAGCCAAAGCCAATACGAAGGCAGCCCGCAATCCTCAACTCAAACAGACATTTTCCATTTAGCGCCATAACCTACAAATATGCGATCCCGATGGGTCGGATCGGTGTTTCGTAATAACCCCAACCCCCAACTCGCAACTCACAACCTACATCTCGCAACCGACATCTGACATCTGACATCTGACATCTGAACCCTCAGCCCTCAACCAAACCGGTATGGACAAGTCCTTAATGACTCTTTACTGACTCTTTGGTGATACTTTGGTGACTCTTTGGTGATACTTTGGTGATACTTTGGTGATACCCTGGCAGCACACTTGTTTTTAGCTGGTTTTTCCGGAAAAATTGACCCTGTATTTCTCGTGCCACAAATTTTCTTTCCGAACCAGCAGCGGGTTTGACGTGGGTCGCGCGACCTTAGCGACCAACACAGACGGTCAGCCTGGTCAGGGCTTCTCTGCCAGCACTTACAAATCCCTGTCTGCAACTACGGTAAAACATATGGTCAATCCGACTGCAGGAGAACTGTACGACGTATATACGAAATCGTTCCCTTGTCTTAAGCCACGGTGGGAACCTACAAGGAACTTACATCGAACCTGGCAGGAACCTGAAAGGGCTCTGCAGTTGCCGATCCGGAAACCACCAACCATTCCCTAAATTCGCCTCATGATTCCCGCCCGCTACATGCAACGCTGCCTCGATCTGGCACAACTGGCTAAAACGACTGCCGCGCCAAATCCTATGGTGGGGGCTGTATTGGTTTATCAGAACCGCATCATCGGGGAGGGATGGCACAAAGCGGCCGGACAGCCGCATGCCGAGGTGAATTGCTTCCATTCCGTTCGGGAAGAAGACCGTCACCTCATTCCGGAAAGCACGCTGTTCGTCAACCTCGAACCCTGCGCCCATATAGGACGCACTCCTGCCTGTGCACCAAGGATTGTTCGGGAAGGCGTTAAGCAGGTGTACATCGCCCATCATGACCCCCACAGAATGGTGGGCGGTGCAGGACTACAGATCCTGAAAGATAACAATGTCAAGGTTTTTACCGGGCTGATGGAACAGGAAGCCCGCTGGCTCAACAGGCGTTTTCTATGCCATGTCGAACAAAAGCGACCCTACATCATCCTCAAATGGGCACAGACCCTCACAGGACTGTTTGCACCGCTTAACAGAACGCGTTTCCAGATCAGCAATCAGCACAGCCATCTGCTCTTACATAAATGGCGGGCAGAGGAGTCGGCAATTATGATCGGGTATGGCACAGCACTGAGCGACGATCCGCAACTCACAGCCAGACGCTGGGAGGGTCCACAACCCCTTCGGGTCGTACTGGATCAGCGACTCCATCTGCCAGATCACCTCAGGGTCTTCCAGTCCGACGCGCCCACCTGGATCGTGAATGAAACAAAAGAAGATCAGAAAGGACATCTCCGGTGGGTCAGACTGCCGTTCAATGAAAGACTACTACCTGGCCTCCTGGAACGATTGCACGAGAAAGGGCATATTTCCCTGATCGTAGAAGGCGGGGCACAATTGCTACAGAGCTTTATCAATCTTCGCCTTTTCGATGAGATACGGATGTTCCAGGCGGATGCAGCGCTTTCAGAAGGTATCCCGGCTCCCCATTTTGACCAGGCTCATCTCATCGCTGAAACTGAACTGGGAAATGACCGTCTGATGGTATTCACGAATGCACTTACGCTCTGGCCGTATGCTGATGGCATGTCTATTTAACTGCTGCTGCTGATGTTTTTCCTCGTCGCGACTATCCTGCTCAATGTCTGGCTGTTTGTGCTGTTTAAATTGTTTCCCCGGTTCAATGTCGATACCCTTCAGGCTATTGTATTTAATTACATTGTTTGTGTAATAACCGGAACTGTCTACCTCGGCCGGTTTCCTATCGGATCGGGAAGCCCCTCCCAACCCTGGTTCTGGTGGGCGGTATTACTGGGGGCGGGCTTTATTGCACTCTTTAACCTGATCGGGTACTGCACCCGCCAGGAAGGTCTGACAGTGACTACGATTGCCAATAAGCTTTCTTTAGTCATCCCCGTGGTGTTTTCCTGGTATTTATACGATGAGGAGCTCCTGCCGGGAGAGCTGGTAGGTGTGCTGCTGGCTATCCCTGCTGTGTATTTCTCTACCAGGAAGAAGCGGGACGAAGGGGGCGTGAAGAAACTCTGGTTGCCGGCGCTTTTGTTCGTAGGTAGTGGTTTGCTGGACACGCTGGTAAAGTATGTGGAAGAGCACTTTCTATCCGATGCTGCCTTTCATGCCGATTATACGATCCATACTTTCGCCACCGCCGCAGTTCTGGGCTCGATCGTACTCGTGTATCTGCTCGCTACCGGTGCCAGTCGGTTTCATTACCGGAACATCATAGCCGGGGTTGTCCTGGGCGTTCCTAATTTCTTCTCGATCTACTGCCTTATCCGGCTACTACACAGCGATTTCCTCCAGAGCTCTGCCGCCATCCCTGTGAATAACATCGGTATCGTGCTGCTGTCCACATTGGTCGGAATCCTGTTTTTCAAGGAACGTTCCGGACCGCAAAGAATTGTAGGTGTAGTTTTGTCGCTGATTGCGATCCTGCTGATCGCTTTCTCAGACTATTATGGAAGTTGATCGTTACAGAACCATAGAAGGGCACACTACAGGTGATTTTCGCGACAGGGGTAGTAAGTTTCACGCGTTTGCCTACCCGGTGAGAACGGCAGAAGATGTGAAAGTGCATATGAGCCAGCTCAAAAAGGCCCATCCAAAAGCCGTACACCATTGCTTTGCTTACCGGCTCGGTACCGACTGGACGCAGTTCAGGGCAAACGATGATGGAGAGCCTTCTGGCTCTGCCGGCCGGCCGATCCTGGGTCAGATAGATAGCGCGGGATTGACCAATGTCCTCGTAGTAGTCGTCCGCTACTTTGGAGGGACACTCCTTGGTGTCCCGGGGCTGATCAATGCCTACAAGGCAGCCACCGCTGCGGCGCTGGAACACGCAGTGGTAGTGGAGCAGTGGATCGAAGAACTGGTCGAACTGGAGTTTGATTATCCGGTGATGGGGGAGGTCATGTACCTTCTGCGCCAGGCCGAAGCGACAATTTACCACCAGGACCTGCAGCTTTTTTGTAGTGTTAAAGCAGGTATACCGAAAGTACACTCAAAACAGTATCTGGAAAGACTTTCGGAACTTCGCGGTGTGAAGATCTCCTTCAAGGAAAATATATAATACAAAAACTATCCAAACCAGGGAACTATATAAGGAACTGATCAGGCGGGAGTCTGAAAGACTGGGTTTCATGAACTGTGGTTTTGCGGCTGCAGTGTATCTGGATGATGATGCCAGACGATTGGAACAGTGGCTCAACAAGGGTCATCAGGGGACGATGCAGTATATGGAACGGCATTTTGACTTGCGGGTGGACCCGCGCAAACTGGTTCCGGGTGCGAAATCAGTGATTACACTTCTGATGAATTATTTCCCTTCAGCGCAACAGCAGCCCGATGCCCCCGGGATTGCCCGTTATGCCTGGGGGGTGGACTATCATTTTGTTATTCGTGAGAAGCTGAACGAATTTCTCGCAACGATAAGACAGGAAATTGGCGAAGTGCAGGGGAGGGGCTTTGTAGATAGTGCGCCGGTCCTGGAACGGAGCTGGGCAGTGCGGAGTGGGCTGGGCTGGATCGGGAAGAACGGGAACCTGCTGGCGCCACAGACAGGCTCCTGGTTTTTTATAGCGACGCTGATAACAGATCTGGACCTGGAGCCGGACCCGCCCTTCAAAACAGATCACTGCGGCACCTGCACAAGATGCCTTGATGCCTGTCCGACCGGGGCCCTTGTTAGTCAGGGAGAGGTGGACGGCAGCCGCTGTATTTCTTACCTGACCATCGAGCTGAAGGAGGCGATGATGCCTCAGGATCTGCAACATCAGGTAGGTGACTGGATGTTTGGCTGTGATATCTGTCAGGAAGTCTGCCCCTGGAACCGGTTCGCACAGCCCCATGCAGAGCCCCATTTTCAACCCATCCCGGAAATCCTGAATCTTTCTACCGCAGAGTGGGAACAAATGACAGAAGACGCTTTCAGAAAGGTTTTTAAGAATTCACCTCTCAAACGATCGAAGTTTAGCGGCATTAAAAGAAATCTCGCGGCATTGAGGGGGCCTTATTAAAACAACTTATCTTGCCGCGATGAAAATACTGGTGATCCGGTTTTCTTCCATCGGTGATATTGTGTTGACTACACCGGTGGTGCGCTGTCTGAAGCAGCAGTTGGAGCACGCAGAGGTGCATTATCTTACAAAAGCAGCGTTTAAACCGATTTTAGAGGCAAATCCCTATATAGACCGGCTTCATCTCCTGCATGATGAGCTGAATGAGGTGCTGGACGATCTGAAAAAGGAGCATTTTGATGTAGTTATAGATCTGCATAAGAACATCCGTAGCCTGAAAGTGAAGCGGGCGTTGAACACCCTTTCCTATTCCTTCAACAAGCTCAATATCCAGAAATGGCTTCTGGTCAATTTTAAGTTGAACCTGATGCCAGATGAGAGTATCGTGGCCCGGTACCTGGAAACCGTTGCACCATTGGGCGTCAAAAATGATGGCGCAGGCCTGGACTATTTTATACCGGAGGGCATAGAGGTGGGTAATAAGGATATCCCGATGAGCCACTGGGCGGGGTATGTTGGTTGTGTCATTGGAGGTTCCTATAATACCAAGAAGCTACCTGCAGCGCAATGGAGCAGCTTTATTGGACAAATCCCCTTTCCGGTCATCCTGCTGGGCGGTCCGGAGGACCTTGACCTTGGGAGGCAGATTGCGGCTGCCGATCCTGTGAAGATCTACAACGCCTGTGGAAAGTTCAATCTTCATGAATCGGCCCTTTTAGTGAAGTATGCCAAACTCATCGTTTCCAACGACACCGGGCTGATGCATATTGCCGCGGCTTTTCAGAAAAAGGTGATTTCGCTCTGGGGGAACACCTCGCCCGAGATGGGTATGTTCCCCTATTACGGCAATAACAACCTGGGTAGCAGGCCATCCCCCCAATCAGTCATTCTCGAAAACAAGGAACTCTACTGCCATCCTTGCAGTAAGCTGGGTTACCACAAATGTCCAAAGGCGCACTTCAGATGTATGAATGAATTGGATATGAGTGTTGTTGCGCGATTTATTAATAAATCATGGTAATTATTGCTTTTTGAATAATTCCGTATTATTTTTAGTCGATCCAAAAGCTATACTATGAAGAAAATGTTTTCCACACTTTTCTTGGTGTTGATATTCAACGCCAGTGTTATGGCACAAATGAATAAAACATTTTATTTATCTGGTTTTAGTTTTAGTCAAAATCATGCTTTGGCTATAAAAGAGAACTTTGGAGAAGATGATGGGATTTTTTGGGCTTGCGACTTTTTTGTGCCCGCGCCCCCCTACTTTTCTAATGAGACAGCGATTGTCAAGACAGATTTTAATGGTAACATAATTAGAGAACGGGCATTAGAACACCCATATAGTACACTCAGGCTGAGGGAAGCTACTGAAGGAGTATTATTTGCTGGAGAATATCAGGGAGAAGTACACCTGGTATTTTTAGATGACAACTTGAATATTATTTGGTCTCGGAAAATACAAAACGGGAATTATTTTTATGTAAGTCCACCAGCGAAAATTGACATACTACGTCATTTTGAAGATGATGGGCAGGAAGTGTTTTATATTTCTTTCCCAGGGCAGTCAGAACAGGAAGGATACCAAAATAGTGATCAGGTATTATGTTTATTGAAGGTTACATCCAATGGGGACCTAGTGTGGTTCAATAAGTACCATGATTTAAACCGGACAGATCTGGCGTCTTTAAATATAGCGGATGTTCCAAATGCTATGATCTTTTTCGAAAATTCTGAAACTGGTCAAGGAAATATAGCAATTACAGGTATGCGAAGAGACGACGTTTCGCAAAATGAGCATCTGTTCTTTATAGCTGTAGATCTAAATGGTCAAATTTCCGTTCAATACAAAAGATATACATTGATTAGGCCTTTTCTATCTGATATCGCTTGGGATGGTGCTAATTTCGTAAACACGTTTATTGAGGGAAGTTCAGTTTTCCCGTTTGGAGTAGCGATGGTTGGAGTCATGAAATTAGATCCATTTCTAGGGTTTGTAGATGGTAGATATTTTGCGACTCAGTGTGAAAATTATGGTCTCGGTATCACTGTCGACCCAACAGATGGTGATTACGTAGTTTCAACGTTTACGGGTGAATGCCAGAATGGAGGGTATGGTTGTGGTCTGTTCAAAGTTGATCCTAACTTCAATTTGTCTTATTTTAAGAGGTATAATTATGACTCATATGTTCGACCCTCGGATTGGCATATAACTGGTTTGGACGGGAAAAACTATTGGGTTGCAACGACCGAACCTCAGGTTCCAAGTGCAACAGCTAATATAAGGCTGTATGTCTCTGATCCCAACGGGGAAGTCTGTGGAGCTGTTGATGACTGGCCGTCGGTTGACGAAATTACTCCTGATGTAACTGATTACTCGTATTTCGAAATGGGTATAGATTTGTTTGAAGAATATTCTGTCCATATTAGAGATATTAAGTTAGAAGAGGATTATTGTGAAGAGTCGCTGGATCCGAATACTTATAAGATTGTAGGGGATGCGAATGAGGATTTTTACTCTATATATCCAACATTTTTGAAACGGGGTGAAACTATTAATTTGGACGTTATGGGTGTTTATGGGGACCATATAAATGTCAGAGTTGTAGATTTTTTAGGGAAGGTTATATATAAAAATAGATTCGAACTCAATGGAGGCAAGACCACATTGAAAATTCCAAGCTCTATGAATACAGGGTTGCTAAACGTTTTAGTTGAGGGTCATTTTGGTTTAAAGTCCACTAAAGTTCTGATTCAGTAATCAGTTTTTAGTTCGTTTTGTTTATTAGTTTTATCATTGTCCCAACTCTCTCGTCGGAATTAATGTCTTATCAGTAAATGATCATTTTATTTTGCAAATAAAAATCTGGAAATGAAGGTTCAAAACTTCCTTGTATTTAGTGCGTTATTTATATGTTTTTTGTTCAATGCTCCTGAGTGTAAAGCTACGCACCTTGCTGGAGCGGAAATCACTTATGAATGGATTTCTGGATCTACCTATCGAATTAACTATCGGATGTATAGGGACTGTTCCGGAATTACGGAGCCTTCAACGGTTTCTGTTTGCTACCGCGATGCCTGTAATACATTTTCAGGTACGATAACTCTAAGTAAAGCACCAGCACCCAATGGATTGGAGGTAGGAACTGGTTGTCCGGGGTTTAATAGTACTTGCACCGGGGGAAGCAATCCAGGGTATCGTGAATGGTTGTATACCAATACGGTAACCTTGCCTTCACAATGTAATTACTGGACTTTTTCTGCCAGCATTAATGCCAGAAACCCTTTTATAAATAACGTCGGCGGACCTCCAAATGGTGGAAATCCAGGAGCTCAGAATCTGTACGTCGAAACTACTTTCGACAACCTTGCGGCACAGGGGAACTCTTCACCATACTTTACAGTGAAGCCTATCAACTACATGTGCATCAACTCACCCTACTCCTTCAATAACGGTGCTGTTGATCCAAACGGAGACTCCTTGTCTTTTGAGCTAATAATGCCTTTAGGAGGTGGTGGTTCCTGTAATCTTTCTACAACGCCAACACCATTGTTGTTTAACACAAGTGCAAGTCCACCCCATAACCTTATAAATAATCCGATACAAACCAATAATTCCTTCAGTTTGAATGCTAATACTGGTCAAATGACCTTTACACCCTCAGCGATTCAGATCGGAGTGATCACAGTTTTGGTTAGGGAATGGAGAAATGGTCAGCAAATTGGCTCCGTAATAAGAGATATGCAGTACATTGTCATGCAGTGTACCTCAGTGCCTCCTACCATGGAAACAGATACGATGAGCTTTGGCGGCGTACAGATGGTAAATGGTCAGGTACAGGGTTGTGCAGATGAGCCACTGAGCTTCTGTTTTGATGTTGGATCGACCAGCAACCAGGCAGTACTGGTGGTGAGCTCTAATAATGCAACGGTAGCACCTGGTTCTACGATTACCTACACCGGACAGGGTACTGATTCCGTCAGGGGCTGTTTTAACTGGATTCCTTCAATGGCTGATACAGGTTTAAACATCCTGACAGTTACCGTAAAAGATTCTAACTGTGTGCCTCCGGGAATTATCCTGCAACAAACCTTTACGATACCGCTTTACATCTGGCCACCAACCGTGGGTGGTCCGGATACGGCGATTTGTGCGATAGATTCAGTTCAATTGAATGTGAGTGGTGGTAATGCCTGGAATTGGACAGTTCTGGGCGGAGGATCTCCGATTACCTCACTTAGCTGTACAAATTGCAAAAATCCATGGGCAAAACCGACCGTTACAACGAAATATGTGGTCACTTCTACTTCAGGAAACACATTCTGTAATAAAAACGTAGATACGGTGGAAATTGTTGTTCTTCCGCAGCCTGACTTTGATCTGGGTGCAGATGTAACTACCTGCGTCGGTGACTCGATCCAGTTGGATATCAACCTTAACCCTGAACCAAATACGACCTATCAGGTGTACTGGTCACCTGCGACCTTCCTCAGTAGCGATACAATTCCCAATCCCTGGGTGAAGCCCACCAATGATATGACCTATGAGGTTACAGTGGTTCCCGGTGGTATCGGTCAGTGCGGAGGCAGGGACACGATAACAGTCAACGTATTGCAGGGATATACCATCTTCAATAGCGACTCCGCAATCTGTCTTGGTGCTTCCGTTCAGATCAATGCTATAGGCGACGCACGTTATAGCTATAGCTGGGATCCACAGGCGAATGTAAATGGACCTTTTGATCTGAATCCTGTAATTACACCAACGACTTTTGGTCCCCAGAGTTATACATTGACTGCGTCTTATCCGGGTTGTACAGATAGCGTCAGAACGATTGGGTTTGATGTGCAGCCAGTGCCTATGGTGTTTGCTGGTGCTGATCAGATCCTGTGTTATGGTGATACTGTCCATCTGATGCCTTTGATTACACCATCTGATTCATTGTATACTCAGTATTCCTATAACTGGAATCCAAGCGGAGGCCTGAATAATGCGGGTATAAAGAATCCAATCTTCACGGCTTTTGGAACCAGCACAGTTAGTCTGACCGTTTCAACACCTGCCGGCTGTCTTGGAAGCGATGATGTCACCTTCAATGTCATCCCGACTGAGTTTATCACGATCTCGGATGATTTTGCGATCTGCGCTGGTGATAGCGCGAATCTGGAAGTGAAGGGTGGTAGCATTTCTGAACTGGTCTGGTATCCTCAATACTATATTGATGATTCGACCAGCTTCAACCCCGTAGTTTGGCCAATTACCACAACAACATTTACTGTAATCGCAAGAGATACCAACTACTGCCTGGATACGGCGACGGTTACAGTTGAGGTGAAACCACAGGCTGTAGTTTCTTTGCCGGACAGTGTAAGAATTTATCCAGGTGAAAGCTATCAGATGGATCCCGTCAGCAATGCCTTGTATTTCGAATGGTTCCCTCCTATGGGCCTCAGTAATCATCTGATTGCTAATCCGATAGCGAAGCCAGAAGTGGATACCCGTTACCATGTGGTGGCGCGTACGGAGTTCGGCTGCTATACTTCTGATTCTATAGATATATATGTTAATCTGGATTCTTACATAGACGTACCCAACGCTTTTGTACCCGGCAACGGTCATAATAATACAATAAAGGTTGTCCGGATAGGAGACGCTATGTTGAAATCATTCAGGATATATAACCGCTGGGGTGTCAAAGTCTTCGAAAGCGCGAATATTGACGAGGGCTGGGATGGTAGGCTGAATGGTGAGCCTCAACCTATGGGAGTGTATATCTATACGGTTGAAGCAGAAACACCTTCAGGAAGGAAGTTTGTTAAGCAAGGTAATATCACACTTATCAGATAATCATTAAGCTAATTCATTAAATAACAAGTAAATACGACCATGGCTACAAAAAACGGAATGTTTCGCAGGTTGCTACTAGGTTTGATGCTTCTACTGCTGGCAGGTGTCGGCAACAGGGTTCAGGCTTCACACGTGGCTGCTGCAGATATTTACTGGGATTATATCGGTACCGGACCGAATAACCTACATTACAGGGTTACCCTGGTATTGTTCAAGGCGTGTGAGCCGGGCTCTGCGAGTTTGGGAACAACCGCAGGAGTTGTTTTTAATTCAAGCTGTGCGGGTCCCATAAACAGGACGCTACCCATGACGGCTGGTCCGGATACAATGGACCAGCTTTGTGCGAACTTCGCTCCGATCAATGCCTGCCGTGTTCCAGGTTCTGTATGGCCGGCATTCGAGCGCCGCATTTATAGTGATACTATTACACTACCCGTAGCCTGTACCGACTGGAAGGTTACCTATACACTTTGTTGTAGAAACAATGCTATCAATAATCTGCAAGGTGCTTCAGGTTATAATATGTATACTGAAGCCGGGATTAACAACGTTGCCCGTTGGAATAATAGCTCACCAAGATTTATTGTTGATCCGATTCCTTATCTCTGTCAGGGACAACCCGCCTTCTTCCTGAATGGGCCCCTGGACCCCAATAATGACTCCATGTCGACTATAAATGTACGACCTCTCGATCCGGCTCTTATACCTTATGCTGCAGGTTACAGCCTTGCGGATCCAATTGGTTCAGACCCCAACAACCCTTATGCAGTAAATCAGAATACAGGTACCGCCACTTTCACACCTTTGAACACGGGTAAGTTTGTACTGGCGTTCGAATGTGCCGACTATGATCGTCAGACAGGTACTCAGCTTAGTTATATCCGTCGTGACGTACAGGTGGCCGTGCTGAACTGTAATGCTTCGCCGCCTGATATCGATACCACACCTGTAAGTATCACCGGTGGGTCCTGGAATCCAACTCCTCCGACCGGTGGATATATCGTAGGATGTCCGAACACGCCACTCACCTTCGAGATAAGTGGGAAATCGAATACCATTTCGAATGCAGTTTTTCTGTCTTCTACCAATAATATCGTACTTCCTACATCTTCCTTCACGGTTACTGGTCAGGGTACCTCAAATCCTGTAGGTACATTCACGTGGACGCCAACCGGTGTGGATGTGGGTGATTATACTATCATCTTTGAAGCGAAAGACTCCACTTGTAACAACAACCAGCCGATCGTACTCAAGAATTATTTCGTAGTATTTATCAAGATTGTTCAGGGAGTTCGCGCCGGACCTGATGGATTTGTTTGTCAATTGGATGCTAAACCCTGGCAGCTTAGTGTATCAGGACCTCCGGGAGCGATCTATCAGTGGAGTTCCTTAGGTGGAGGAGCAGCCCAGTTCCTCGATGATCCGAATATTCCGAACCCTAAAGCAAATCCACCTTATAATTATACCTATGTTGTAGAGGCAACAAATTTTACCGATCAGTGTAAGAATAAGGATACTGTGAATGTAGTGATAGACACTTCCAATAGTATCGTTGCCACACCAAGCGAAGTCGTCATGTGTCGTCCTGGTTACATGCAGTTGACTTCACAGGGAAAAGGTAATGCTCCTTTGAAGAATATGGCTTGTGGAACACAGGAAATTATGACCTGTTCTACTCCAGATGTAGTCGAGGTACAACATACGAGTTCCACTATTCCACCCGTGGCCGCACAGGTGACAACATCTAACCTCTATAGTATTTTCCCGTCCTATAGAACTGCCCGAATGCAGATACTTCTTTCGCAGTATGATCTGTGGAGAGCCAATTTGCGTCCGGGTACGATTAGTAAGATCGGCTTCTCGGTGAATACGGCTACTCCGACACAATATCACAACTTTACAATATCCCTCAAGTGTACGAATCAGAATGAGATCAGCAACAATCTTGGCGGTATGGAGACTGGTGCAACACTGGTGTACACAGCACCTGGTCCGGTAGTGGTGACTCCGGGATGGAACGAGTTCGATCTTGATATGCCTTATAGCTGGGATAGTACTAAGAGCCTTATTGTTGAAATTTGCTATAACAATAGTGCTGCCGGTACTGCGGCCCACATGGATGCTGTTCAGACATTCACAGGATTGCAGAATAATCAGCCGCTGACACAGTTTGCAATTTCATCTATGAATTCAGGAAGTGGAAGTATCTGCCAGGTTACTGGTGCTCCTGTCACCTACTACGGCTCCAGGCCAATAGTCAGATTCAACTATTGTCCTGCTGACACAGTTCCATTCCAGTATACCTGGAGACCTGGTGACTTCCTTTCAGATTCTACAACTCAGAATCCGCTGGCGTATATCGCAGAGTCGACTAAATTCTACGTCTCCACCTGGGGCAGGAATGGTTGTCGTGTAGTAGATTCTATTGACATCAAAGTTCCTATTCATGAGTATAGCGTATGGCCCGAGGATACGACTTTCTGTGAGGGTGAAGCGTTCAAAATGATCGCTACTGGTGATTATGATGTGATCCAGTGGTTTGAGGATACAACGATGAATGAAGCTAATCCGACCTTCCTGACCGCTGAGTCTCTTGACTGTCAGGACTGCGATGAGCCGGTGGGTACTCCGATTGTGAGCACCAATTACTACGCTGTTATGATTGATAAGGATGGTTGCGCAGATACTTTCATGGTGAAAGCCATCGTGAAAGAACTGCCTGAGGTCAATATCCTGAACAATGATACAACGATCAAGTATGGTCAGCGTGTTCAGCTTCTGGTAGCAGGGGCCTACCTCTATAGCTGGCAGCCTGTATCAACACTCAGCAACCCGAATATTGTAAATCCGATCGCTTCTCCAACTGAACCTACTCGCTATTATGTGTATGGTGTGGCAGAAAACGGTTGTCGTAACATGGATTCCGTTAAGGTGGATATTGACTACCGTGATCAGCTATTTGTTCCGACGGCCTTTACACCTAATGGTGATGGCAGGAACGATGTGTTCCGCGTAGCGAATCTGACCTTCCAGCGTCTGCTCGAATTCAGAGTGTTCAATCGCTGGGGACAGGAGATTTTCTCAACTACCAATCCGCAAGCTGGATGGGACGGTAGCTGGAAAGGTGTACCTCAGGATATGGGCAGCTACCAGTACCTGATCCGTGTTGCTTATCCCGATGGTTTTGTCGAAACCTATAAGGGTGATGTGACGCTCGTCCGCTAGAAGAAAGATAACATCAGATAAACATCAAAAGGGTCGCGAAAGCGACCCTTTTGCATTGCGTGTGCCTTTTACATTGCGTGTGCCTTAATATTGCTAAACCTTACGATTCCGTGTCCCTTGCGATTGTTGTAGCTTACGATTGCTGTAACCTACGAACGTTGTACTTTACGATTGCTGTACCTTGCGATTCTGTATCTTACGATTGCGGTACCTTACAGCGCTAATAGGTGACGTTCGTCAACCGAATATGCCCCTTTAGAAGGATGCATAAACCCACCCATGTCAGCGTAGATTTATGGCCGACAGCGTCGTTAGTCGTTAGTCGTTAGTTTACAATTGCAATTCTGTGTACTCATGTTCGCTTGTGCCTTCTTCCTTGTGGGTCGGTGCAACGGTTCGGTTGTCTGGCCTCGTTCTATCTTCCGGTGGAGGAGAATCAGATACTTCTACCACGTCGCTTGCCTTAAAAAGTTTACTCCGGTGGCTGGCTTCTTTGCTTCAGCCTGGGTTTAGCGTGTTGCAAGGTCATTTGGCATAAAACTTATAATTTACAGTGTAATCAAAAACATAAATAAATGTCCTCACCTGACTGGAGCCGTTTTGTGCTCAAGATCAATATCAAAGCACCCGTAAAAGCTATTTATGACGCCTGGACGATTCCCGAACAACTGGAACAATGGTTTGTTAGGGAGGCCTCGTTCAATAGAAGCAATGATACACCAAGGGAAACATTTCTACCCGTACTTAAAGGCGACAAATACGTATGGCGCTGGCATGGACATCCCGACGAAGTGATAGAGAAAGGGGAAGTGCTGATCGCCAATGAGGTTGACAAACTACAGTTTTCCTTTACGGCCGGTGGAATTGTGACCGTTGATATAGGTGAGAGCATGGGAGAGACGATCGTGATGCTCACACAGGAGAAAATACCTACTGATGAAAAGGGACGGATGAATTACTTCGTAGGTTGCTACGGTGGATGGACATTTTATCTTGCAAACCTGAAATCGTATATGGAAGGAGGGATCGATCTGCGTAACAGAAACATCTCTTTCAGCAATATGGTTAACTCCTGATGTTTTCCCGGACGGGGCAAATACATTATTGCATAAAAAAACAGGCTGCATTGCAGCCTGTTTTTTGTTTAATCGTTGCTTTACTTTAGAGCTTTTGTATCCGGAAAACGCTGCTGTTTACATCATCTGCATATTTCAGTATGTAGATGCCTGCGGCAAGATCCCGGACATCAATTCTGAGTTCATTCTGGTCTACTGAATAGACTCTGTTGATCTTTCCGGACAGATCCGTCAGAAGAACCCTCGCGCTTCCTGTTTTATTTCCGGTTAACTTAACAGTTACTGCTTCGCTGACAGGGTTAGGGAATACATCGACCTGAAGGCCGTTCGTGGCAACTTCTTCGATACCTGTCGGATTCGTAGTGAAACACTGTGTTGACCACGTTGAAATATCCGAAGTGCTGCAGATAGCCCGCACGTGGAGACAATAGAACGTGTTGGGACTGAGTCCGGTAGCTGTAAAATTCGTCTGGCTTGTAGCCGTACCGAAGGCTGGAGGGGCTGTAGTGGTATCCAGCGCGTATTCATAGTTCATCGCGCCCGAAACACTGCCCCAGCTCAGACTTGCAGATGTAGCGCTCATGCTGGTTACTATTGGTGCGGTAGGCGCCGTACAATTGACGAGTGTTGTAAAAGGTGTGGTCATCCAGGCTGAATAGATATTCGAGTCGCACCTGGTACGCAGGTGGAAGTAATAAGTAGTTCCACTGTTGAGGCTGAGCGGAGAGATGGCATTGTATAGAATGGGTTGACCAGTAAAAGTTGGTGCTGCCGGTGACGTATTGATATGGTACTCGTATCCTGAAACTCCAGGGTAGGTATTCCAGGTAATGATGGCACTATTATGCGTGATATTGGTAATAGAAACAGAGTCAGGGCCAAGACAGACGGATGGTGTTGTAAAGCTTTCTGTCGCCCATACAGAGTAGTTCGTGGTACCACAATGCGTTCGTACGTGAACATAGTAGGTGGTTCCACCTGTTAGGTTTAGAGCTGTATGGGTAGTGTCAGTGGTTGGTGTGCCTGCAGCGGGCGGTGCTGGATTGGTTGATACCTCGTATTGATAACCTGCTGCGGGTGGAACTGTAGTGGAAGAATTCCAGGCGATCTCCGCTCCATTCATGTTCACATTACTGATGAAGATATTGGCCGGCTCATGACAGGGCGGGAAGGGGTTGATAAAACCATAAGTCTGCCAGCCGGAGGTGTTGACGGAGCAATTTGACCGGACATGGACGTAGTATTGAGCGCCGGGAATCAGACCTGTTGCATTCGCAAAGGTATCTGTAGTTGTAGTAAAACCACCTGTTGGAGGTGTAGCCGACTGATTAATAACGTACTGATAGTCGATAACACTCGCACTGTTCCAGTGTGCTGTTGCCGAACCTGGTACGTTGTTCGTCACCCAGGGTGTACCGGTTGAAGGACACGGAGGCCAGGGCAGGGTGGTGAATGGAGTAGTGGACCACACAGAATAGCTCGTGCTCGTGCAGTAGTTACGCAGGTGGAAATAATAGTTTGTATTTGCGTTAAGACCTGTAAGGTTGGCTGTGGTTGAGGTAGTGGTAGTGCCGGAAGACGGGAATGCAGGTGTCGTCGTCACAGCATATTCATAACCTGTCGTTGTAGCCGGAGCGGTCCAGCTAAAGTCGGCGGAAATCTGTGTGATATTAGAGGAAGTAACTCCGGTAGCATTGACACAGGGTGAGCCTGGAATGATATCAAAACCAAAATCAGCCAGACCAGCACCAGCGGTACCAGTCGCGGAAGTGACATTACCCCAGATTCTACGATTGCCTAAGGTGCTGGAAGAATTTTGTTTCACTGAAAAACCCGTCACATATGCAGTCTGGGAAACCTCAACAATAAAATTCTGAGACCCATCCCAGAAGAACGGTGTGGTTAAAGGAATCTGGATCCAGTTGCTGCTGGTAATTCCGGTAAGGCTGAAAGTCATAGGGCCTTTCACCGTCGTTAGCCCCGTGGTAAACGGTCCGGTTACGGTTGTGGAGGCGGCAGTATAGCCCATTTTCACCGTGAAATTTGTAAAAGTAGAAGAACCACCAGCCGGGGCAGTACCAACGTTTAAATAAATATGGGTGATGTTACCCATTGGAGCCCCGGGAAAGTTTGACGGGTGATAGATCCACTGCACCTTATTGCTAGTCGTGGAGTTGAGTGGGAAATTGTTGTTACTGGTGCCGCCGGTTATAAAGTACTGAGGCGTCTGGGCAATTGCAGGCGCAGCAAATAACAGGAGCAGAAAGCTCGCTAAGTACAAAATTCTCATGGGTACGTTTTTAATATTCCAGATTAGTGTTGAAATAAAGTTAAAAAAATACCCAGAGAAAAGGAAACCTATTGGTTCATTTGCAATATAATTGAAAACCGGTCAGATGTAACTGCCGGTTTTCAAGTGAGTTCTATTTGTTTAGTGAAATGTAATCCAGAATTCGCTTGTCACGGTTACTTCTAAGAATGATCGCTGTTGCGACCGCAGCTAGCAGTGTGACACCGATCGAAAGCCAGAGCCCTGCATTGGACTTTTTCCCTGGGGGAACATACATCACACCATTCGCGTCGACGACTGCTGGATCATCCCTGTAACGACCCTTTTTGGGTCGGGCCATTTCATCGAAATGGCGGGAGAGGTTGTGGAGTTCAGCCTGCATTTCCGGACCGGACATGGGTTTTCCGTGGCCTGTTGCAATAACCCGGGGTTTCAGAGCAGCCAGATCGAGAACTGAGTTTCTTGCCGCGTCCCAGTCGTAGGTGAAATATTTCGGTGGACCGGAAACCTTCTTTGTCTGCTTCATGACAGACATAGCCGATTCCTGGATGGTAGTTACAATTGCATCTCCGGCAATTAAGATCCTGTCCTTTCTCCGGAAAAGGCTGATATGACCAGGTGCATGACCTGGAGTGTAGTGATATTCCCATTCCGGAAGGAATGGAACGCTTCCATCGGGCGGAAGCATACTCAGTTTTCCCTCAACATTGATGGGCTTCTTCGGGTAGACCCAGGCGATTTTAGCCATAAGTCCCCCATCCACTGTCGGATCGGGAGGCGGATAGGAGGAGCGACCACTGAGATAAGGCAGTTCAAGGTAGTGGCAATATACAGGTACCTGCCACTCCTCAGCAAGTGCTACGAGTGAACCGGTGTGGTCAAAATGGCCATGTGTGAGTATGATAGCAGAAGGCTTGCTGTCTGCACCAAATAGATTAGCGGCCATCGCTTTGATCTTTGGCGCTGAGGATTTCAAACCGGTGTCAACAAGGACCCAATTTGCTGAAGCTGAGTCTTTTACTATATACATGTTCACGAAAACGTCCTTTGTACCCCAGACATTTTCTGCCACATCAAAGTATACGGACTGTTTTTCCTGCGATTCTTTTAATTCTTTCATAGTACTTCTTTTTAACCCAAAGGCAGGAAATGATCTACAAAAACATGCCATATTTGGCTTTAACAGGGGGGGTGTGTTTTTGTTTTTTTGTTTTTTTGTGTTTTTGTTTTTTTGTGTTTTTGTCTTTTTGTTTTTTTCATTGAGGTGACAAGGATTCAACGGTAATTGCCTAAACACAAAAACACAAAAACACGAAAAAACAATTTTGCTCCAAGGGTTTACCGAAAATGGTATAACTGGGAGCCCAACAAAATAGGGAGTCTATAGGGAGGTCATAGGGAGGTCCCAGGGAGCATATAGGGAATACGCATCGTCAATAGCTTCTTTTTTACTTTCCTGAAGCATGAGAATTTCCCGACAATTAACCCGTTGGCAGGCAATATAAAATCTAGGTGGAACAAGTTGCAGCGGCGTTAAAGAATCAGAGACCCATCCTAATTCAAAGATAGTTTTCAGCAAGATACCCGCCTTCATTTTTTGTCGGATACATTTTATTTCTATTCAGAAGCCGGAACGTCATCCTTTTTGTCCCTTGTCGAGTTAAGAGAGGGTTTCAGTATGGTCTTCAGATATCCCCGGCTGATATGAAAACAACTCCGGGCATAGTGAGCCAGCCAGCGCCCGGTTCCGGGCGCGATCAGCGTGCCTTTAGGTTGGGCCAATTCTCTGTAAGCGAGTACTACGAAGGCTGCGCGGGCAAGGTTTAGTATGATCGAAGATGTTTTCACCCCTACTATGGATAAAAAACAATTCCGCCATACCACCAATAGTTCGTTAAAACCTGCATTAGCTTCAGGTCGTCAGGTGTGTTTTTCTTATTTTGAACCGTTTTTTATTTATGATCCTTACCATTGCTCTGATAGCAGTCACAGCTATAGTATCATACAAGGGGTTTCAGGACTCCAGCTTTCTACAGCAATATTCCTTCAGCATTCAGCGGGTGCGTGAGTACAGGGAGTATTACCGGTATGTCACCTCTGGCTTTCTGCACGTTTCATGGATCCATCTTGCGATCAATATGTTCGTTCTATTTGCCTTTGGCTCCGGTCTGGAGCAGGCTTTTGGGATGGTGCCCTTCCTGATCGTGTACCTTGGAAGCCTTGTGGGGGGTAACGCCCTGGCCCTGCTCATTCATAAGCATAGCTACCGCTATACTTCTGTCGGGGCATCAGGTGCTGTAAGTGGTTTGATCTTCGGTTCGATAGCACTCGATCCTCGGTTGAGCATCTTCTTCATACCGGGTTGGATTTTCGGAGCGTTGTATGTTCTGTACACGATCTACGCAATACGATCTCAGAAAACGGACGTAGGGCATGCGGCTCATTTAGGTGGAGCGTTGATCGGTATGTTGATATCGATTCTACTGCATCCTGCTGCTATCGTGCACAACTGGCTGGCCATACTGACGATTTTTGTGCCGGGTGCTGCTCTTGTTCTTGTAATGATTTACAGGCCGGATCTCATTCTTGTTGATAAAAAAAATCAGCGTAAGCACCTGAGTTATGAGGACAGGTATAATCTGGACAAGTTGGATCGGAAAAAACAGGTAGACAAAATCCTGGAGAAAATTAGTGAAAAGGGCATCTCCAGCCTGACAGGTAAGGAAAAAAAGATACTGGAAGAATACTCGCGTTCTGGAAACTAATATTTATTTCTTTCTGCCAAAGATGGTAATTCCGGGTGGGTCCTTCTGTAATTCAGAAGCAGATTTTGAAAGGCTATCTGCGCTTGATTTCAGGTTGCTATAAACGGAGTCCTGGTTCAGGATCGGGGACTCCCCCGCATCTTTGATGGATTGAGCGAGGTTCTGAAAATTGTTTCGGATATTATTGAAACTTTCCTCCAGCGAACCTGATTTTAACCGGGACGTCTCGCCTTCTGCGTCTGTAAGGGAAGCGTTGATTTTCCGATTGGTCTCCGCGGGGTTTGAAAATGATCGTTGAAGATTCTGGATCCGGTCATCTATGTTATCCAGTTTCCTGTTTGCGCGGAAACCTGCGTCTGCAAAATTATCCGTCACTTCTCTGAATCTGATGATCTCTCTCTGGGTCTGGATTCCCCAGCCATTGATTATCAGGTGGTTGAATTGAGACATGGCGGTATCCGCGCTTCGCAGCAGGAACATACTATGTTGCAGTATTGGTGCTACCCTTGCGTGATATTCATCGAGAATGGTACTGTCTACAGAGGTACGGAACTGGCTACCCGGAGCCATTACGCCAGGCCCATTTCCTCTTCTGAGGTGGACAGATTTCGTTCCGGTAAAATCCCCCCTGCTAATAATAGCTTCTGTTCCTTCTGGTAGCTGCTGATCTTTTTCTATTGCAAAAAGCACTTCCACTTTTTGTCCTTTTACCTGTATTTCGTCGACGTAGCCAATTTTTACACCGTCAAGGGATACGGCATCAGACTCCTGAAGGCCATTGACTTCCTGGTAGTATCCGAGGTAGGTATGTTCCGATGAAAAAAGTCCCGTATAGTTCCAGGCATAATAAAAACTGAAGATCAGGATCAATAGTATGGCGTATCCGAGGTATCTGGAATTCATTGGACCTTAGTGTATGATAAAGATAGGCCATCAGGTGCAGATGTGTAGAGTCGGGTGGGCAAATCATGGCACAGTCTTTTACAAACTGTATAGAACTTAAAAACACTTGAGCTTTGAGATCATTATTTTATTTGATTGCGGTTATCCTGATAATAGGTTGGTTATTAGGCGCATTCGTATGGAACGCTGGTGGATTAATTCACGCTTTACTGGTACTTGCCATCATCTCTCTGTTGATTGGCTTCATTCGCAGAGGTAGCGTTGACTAACCCATCAGTCTAAAGCATATCCACCCGGCCTGGCCGGTAAAAGGCAACAACTCCGAAGTTGTTGCCTTTTATATTTGTTATCACTGCTGTCCGGTAAACTCGTCCTTCATCACCTGAAAGCTTTTACTCATAGTGTTGCTGGTTCGGGATTCGGTTATTGCTTTTCGATTCCCATGCCCTTAGATGTTAATTTGCCAGGGCAAAAATGGCTAATTATATATAAATTGTAAAAAATCCAACTCTGGCTGGTGATCTCTCGTCTAGAGTAGAATACTCAAATTTTTCATTTTATGAAAAGACTTCTATGCATTATTGCGCTTTCTGCCTCCTGTATAAGCGCAAAAGCAACACACCTGATGGGAGGTGAATTGACAGCACATTTTGACACCGCAACGAATAATTATGTTTTGACGCTGACGCATTACCGGGATACTATTGGAATTCCGTTGTCTTCGTCCGCATCTCTCTACATATGGAGCTATGATCCGGTAAATAGCTCCTGGTCTGCATTTCAGAATGTCAATGCTCCACTGGATACGGCACTGAGTACGAGCCTTATACCAAACTTTCCATATGGTGTGGAAGTGGGTGTTTACAGAGACACTATCACACTTCCTGCTGGTCAGTATCGTATTCTCAACACAACCTGTTGCAGAAATGGCGCAATCGTCAATCTGGCTCAACCATTGAGTGAAAACATGGTATTATACACCGATCTTACCGTCGGCAATAACAATAGCACTCCTGGATTTCTGGCTATGCCGGTTACCTACTTTCCGGTGAATCAGCCAGCTACCTATAATCCATTACCCTTTGATCCGGATGGCGATTCACTTGCCTGGGCTCTTAATATTCCTATTGGTTACGGTGGCAGCACCAGCGCTATGGCTCTGGACACTGTTGCAGGCTTTACAACACCTCCTGGAGATCCTTCCGGACCATTTACAATGAATTCAATGACTGGAGAAATCACCTGGACGCCTGATACCATAGGCAACTACGTACAGTCATTCGAGGTGAACGAGTACCACAATGGTGTGCAGGTAGGCAAGATCATCCGGGATATGCAGTATATCGTTATTCCGGGTGGAAGCAATGTTTCCCCATATTTCCAGAATGTGAGTCCTTATCTGACCAATGCGGGGGCTGGATACAACTATATTTACTATCAGCCTGGAAATCAGTTGGTATTTGAGATCAAAGGTGCTGACGTCAATCCGAATACTCAGTTGGAGATGGAAGCCTATTCTTCAACGTTTGCGATGGTCAATCCTGCAACTTTTACTACGCAGCAATCCGGAAATGACATCATCGGTACATTTAGCTGGACACCCCCAGCCGGTTTCACCCAGGATGTGATTACTGTATTCCGTGTTCGCGATGGTCAGTTCAGCAATGATTTTACGCTCATGATGAAACTGGGGTCCACCAGTGTCACTGAGGTGAATACGTCCGTTAAAGATTGCCAGGTATTTCCCAATCCTTCTCAGGGTAAGCTGAATGTCGCCCTGGAACTCAACCGTGACAGCCAGACTGAGATCCAGCTCCTTAATATCCATGGACAGAAAGTGGCGTCGGTATATGAAGGTAAACTCATGAGAGGATCTAATCTGCTTTCGGCCGACCTGACGCTATCTTCCGGACTCTACTATCTTACAGTAAGCCAGGATGGCGCAGTTGTAAAGACCATAACAGTCGCTATCCAATAACTAGATTAACCTCCGGTTGGTTTACCTGGGGCTGTCTCTTATGAGGCAGCCCTTTTTACTGCAGATTACAAAGGAATTCCATGGTATCTACACCATCTGCGTATTCATCAAGGGATGGTTTCTGAGACTGCCCAAAAGGGGTAAAACCTCTGCCTACGATTGTTTGAATACTTCCGCTGTCCTGTAGGCTCTTTGCTATTACAGGCAATTGATCATAATACCGGTAATGCAGAACACTCACTGCCGAGAACGGTAGTTCATTTTCTACCAGCAGTAGAGAGCCATTGTTCAGGTAAGGAACCTTGTTCAGGAGGTAAATTGCCAGATGGTAATCATAATTGTTCTTGTACTTGTGATGCAGCATTCTGGATTCTTCTGATTTCAGTATCTCCAGCAAGTAGCTAAAATCATAATCTCTGGGAACACATACCTGGGTGACGTTTCTACAGCCCAGACCAAAGTACCTGAAAATATCACCAGCCAGGGCAGTGAGTTCTTCATTCGTTTCATCACCCTCGAGTATCGCCACGGAAGTACGGTTTTTACGGATGATATGTGGGAATTTGCCGAAGTATTGTTCGAAGTACCTGCTCGTATTGTTGCTGCCTGTAGCGATATAGGCTTCGCAGTTCTTTAACTGATCAGCGATAAAGATCTGGTTGGCAACCGAAGGTTCCCATTCGATGAGTTTATTGATCAGGTGCGTGAGAAGTGTTGTGTCTTTTGAAGAGAGTTTCAGAAAGATCTGGTGACCGCTCAGAAAGCCACACAGGAAGTCATGAAATCCGACAAGCGGGATATTTCCTGCGGCTACGATTCCCACTTTTGAAACTGTAGCGGGCAATCTGTAGCGCTTCAGCCAATCCTGCAGAAGTTTTTTGTCGAGAAACCGGGTAACGATGCTTTCAACCGAATAATTAATCTCTTCCTCCGTAAACCAGGCATTTTCATTGGTAGCACGCCATTTTGCCTCAGCCCATTCTTCTTGCTCGCTGACCATATAATTACCCAGTCGTTCCAGCAGGTCCAGTCTTTTTATGGTAGTCATTACCGCTATAGATTTCTATGCGCGAAATTGTAACTTTGTCGGCATTAACCCAAATTCAAGAACAATGGCTATTAAGATAACTGACGAGTGTATAAACTGTGGAGCATGTGAACCTGAATGTCCGAATAACGCGATATATGAGGGTGGAGTTGAATGGGCAATCACTGATGGTACCTCGGTTAAAGGTGCTTATACCCTGATGGATGGTAGTGTTACGGAGGCTGATACCCGTCATGCACCGAGGGCTGTAGACGTTTATTATATCACACCTGATAAATGTACCGAGTGCCAGGGCTTCCATGAAGAACCGCAATGTGCTGCAGTTTGTCCTGTGGACTGTTGCGTACCTGATGAAATGTACAGGGAGACGGTAGAAGAACTGCTTGCGAAGAAGGACAAGCTTCATCTTTAAAACAATAAAAAAGGCTGCGAGTGCAGCCTTTTTTTATGGTTTCTTCAGTCCTGTTTAGTCTCCTTTCGGACCATCAGATATTTTCGTCCAGCTCTTATCGATTCGGATGGTGCTGTCAATCATTGTTGCGAGCTCTTTCAAAAATTCCGGACCGAAGTGAGCATTATAAATTTTCTTTTCCCGGCTTCCGTATTCAATGCGGTAACTCAGTCCCGGTAAATCGGCAATTATCCTTTCGTAGGTTTCCCGAGTGGTATCGACACGCTTTGCATGAAACGCATCGAAGATGTTCTGAATGGTACTTTGAGGAAATTTCTTTTCATAAATGCCGACAGGCTCTACAAAATTCCTGCCGGTGTATCTTACCAGACCATTCTTATAGAGTTCCAGCATATAGTCTGGGCACTGGCCAAAACAAACTGATCTGTGCATAAAGATATAGCTGATATCATTTGTGGATTGGTTGGCTGTATTTTCTTCTGTAATCTCCTGAAGCACAGGTCGTGTATTTCCACAAGCTACCAATACAACCAGGAGAATCATCAATAAGACCGGATTCTTTTTTCTCATTTTTATCTATTTTTCAGGCCCCAAAGATAACAGACCCTGTTTTATCACTGTCAAATATGCTGCCAAAACCCTATCACGAGCATTTCTACGAGGTTGCACTCTCATTTGTGCCGGAAATCGGTCCCCGTTCTATCAAGATTCTGATCGCCCATTTAGGCTCTGCTGAAGAAATATTCAGGACCCCTGTCAAAACACTTGCTAAGATCAATGGCATAGGAGAGCTGAGAGCCAGAGGTTTTGCGAGCCAGGATATCCTGCGCAGAACGGAAACTGAAATCGAGCGCGCGGAGCAGTTGCAGATTGACTTGCTGACGATCAGTCATCCAGGATACCCCAAACGGTTTCTGAACTGTGAGGACGCACCGCCGTTACTTTACTTCAAGGGACGAGCCAATCTCAATGCGATCAAGTCGGTGGCGATCATCGGTACGCGCAGAAATACTGATTATGGCCAGCGTGCAACAGAAGCACTGGTAGAAGGATTGGCCAGCCAGCCGGACCTTTTGATCGTGAGTGGATTAGCTGCGGGTATTGATACCATTGCACACCGTTCGAGTCTGAGACATGGCATACCGACAGTTGGCGTCCTTGGGCATGGGGTGGATTCCATTTTTCCCTCCTCGAATAGAATGCTTGCAGAGGAAATGGTTGCAGACGGTGGACTGCTCTCAGAATTTCCGATAGGTACGAGGGCAGATAGACGGCATTTCCCTATACGCAACAGGGTTGTGGCGGCTATTTCTGATGTAACAGTATTGGTTGAGAGTGAGGTAAGGGGAGGGGGGATGATCACGGCCTATATGGCTAATAGCTACAACAGGGAAGTTGCTGCATTTCCGGGAAGGGTGTTTGATAGTAAGTCCGGCGGTCCGAATCGCCTGATCAAAATGAATATCGCTGCATTGATCACGGGTTCAGATGACCTGTGTGCATTGATGAACTGGGCTACACACAAGAACGATAACGCGAAGCAGCAGCAACTATTTGTTGCTCTGACGCCTGCAGAAGAAAAGATAGTAGACCTGCTCCGGGGCAAAGATGGCATTCATGCAGATGACCTGCTGGTGGCCACCGGTTTTAGTAGTTCTCAGTTGGCGGGGGTATTGCTTCAACTGGAAATGAACGGGATTATTAAAGTGCTGCCGGGAAAGTTGTACCGGCTGAACTAAAGAAAGAAAATCACTTCAGTTGACCCGAAGCCATACCTTCCATGCCATTCATTCTTAAAAGATCTGACTTCAGGGTAGGTTCTGAGCAATTTGTGTACTGCCTCTTTCAATGCACCTGTGCCGAGGCCATGGATGATGACCAATCTTTCCTGCCGGTGCATGATAGCAAGATGAAGTTGCCTTTCGAGTGCCCTTAGCTGTATGTCCAGAATTTCACCCGGAGAAAGTTTTTTAAAGTCCTTTATCAACTGGTCTATATGCAGGTCAATTTCATTGCGGGGAAGGTCGGCAAACGAATGATAGACCTCACGCTGTTTCCTTCCGCCGGGCTGTGGTTTCTGCGATTTAGGGGGTTCCTTTTCCTCTGGCGGCAACGGGACGAAATCGCTTACCAGCTGGAAACTGAAAGTGGGTTCATTTTTGAGAAGCAGCTCGTTAATCTGATCAAAGAGTTTCCGGGGTTTTATCTTCAGCAAGCCTTCTTCCGGTTTCTGGCCTTCGTGATCAGCATCTGCCACATGCCATTGAAAGCGGGGCTGATCATTAATCTCTTCCCAATCGATAGAATGGAGATAGACATTCCCGAAGGAATGTAATTTGCCCTCATGCTGGAACAGGCTGGTCTTTGGGTTACCCACCTCATACCTGAAATCTATGGCGACTGGCATTTCATTCAGGAGGTAGACCTTGAGATGATCCACAATGTCCTCCATCTCTTCCACTTTGAATACAGGCATGAAGGAAAGATAGATACCCTGTGCGAGTCTCTTTTGCCGCTCCTTCGGTTTTTCTACAGGTAATTGTTCAGGCGCTTCCGTCTTTTTCTTCTGCCGGTTCTTTTCTGTAAACCACTTCAGATAGGGATGGTCTACCTCATCTTCCCATACAGGGAAGACGACGCCCGCAACCTCCACCTCAATCATATCGTTTGAGATAAAAGCTACAACAGTGCCTTCTTCACCCGTTCGTTTCAAAAGAATTTTATCACCTACGGAAAACTTCACTTTTTCTCTCCTTGATCTAGGTATTCTATGAGTTTATTAACTGCCTGCGCCCTGTGGCTCAGGTTCTTCTTTACTTCAGGGGGTAACACGCCAAAGGTTTGATCATATCCTTCAGGAATAAAAAGTGGATCATAACCAAAGCCGCCGGTTCCTTCGGGTCTTTCGGCGATGGTACCATTGCAGGTGCCTTCAAAATAGCGCTCGCCGTCTTCCGTTACGAGACAGATCACTGCCTGATAATACGCGGAGCGGTCAGACCTGCCTTTCAGGGATTCCAGGAGTTTTTGATTGTTTTTCATGTCTGAACGCGGTTCGCCCCCGAACATTGCGCTGTGCACACCGGGAGCGCCATTCAGTGACCGTACACAAATGCCACTGTCATCTGAGATCGTAGGTATACGACAGAATGCAAATACAGTCTTTGCCTTGTTTGCTGCATTTTCCCTGAACGTCTCATAAGGCTCAGGAATTTCACTATTGAAACCGATGTCGTGTAAGGTCAGTACCCTGTAGTTCGGTAGCAGTGCCTGCAACTCCTTAAGTTTTCCCTGATTATTGGTAGCTATTACAAGCTGTTGCATCCGGCAAAGATAGTATGTAGCAGTTGCAGGAGGACTTAAACAACCGTTGAGTCTGCCAATTCGAACAAGTCCTGCAAACTGTAAGTCCGAATACCCTGATGTTCTGACAAAGCTCCTGCGATCATTGCCCGGGCAACTGTAGACCCTTCGATGGGTCTGTACTTTTTGAGAAAGCCAAGTTTGTTCAGTCCGCTTAGCATTTTATAGCCCCATTCTTCACCGGTTCTCGATTTCTCCCGTTTGCCTACGAGCAGGGAGGGCTGCAGGATAGCGATACTTTTAAACGGAAGCTTTCTGACAGCCACTTCGAGTTCGCCTTTCATTCTTGGGTAAAAGATAGCAGCATTGGGGTTGGCACCGGAAGAGGACACCAGCACATAGGAGGGAACCCCATTGGAGGCAGCGGCCTTTGCGACCTCATATTGATAGGTGAAATCCACTTTATATTGTGCGTCCTTTCCGCCTGCCTGCCGGAGCGTTGTTCCCAGGGCGGAGAACAGGACATCGCCCTCAATTAAGTGCTGCCATTCGTCTGGTTTATCAAAGTTGATGATCTGTTCCTGCAGCTTTTCGTGTTTGCGACCTGAAGTCCGTCTTACCAGGGAAACAATCTGATGAAACCGGGGGTCACTGATCAGAATATCAACTAAATGTCGTCCCACCAGTCCGGTTCCTCCTATCACTATTGCTTTTTTCATTTTTTGGAACTTTGAATATGCTTTACAGGTCCAGCACCGGATAGTGCGGGGAAGATACTCATAAAACGGGCTCTTCCGCAGCATTTACGGTTGTCAGAAACTCCTCAAGGTTTTGATAGGTGTACCAATCCTTATCCTTTTTAACCTTTGATATCACCACCACATCGTAATCGTAACCGGCATAAAATTCCATCGCCTGGTTACAGTCGCGATAATCCTTGTATTCATAAAGAAGAATAAGCTTATTGATGGGATCGTATGGGGCGATAGTGACACATTCCACAATAGATTCGTAGGTGCCGTCCTGTAAAAAGCGTTTGCCGGCAAGATGCTCGTAAGCTTTACAACGAGTTTCAGCTTCTTCTCTTGATAAAGGTTTTACAGGCATATCTAACAATCCTCAAACTGCAAGCCAGTTTTTGTGAAAGCCTTAAAAATCAGGCCTGGCACCCCTGTAACTCTGTATAATTTTGTATTTTGAAAAATCTGTTTGTAATTTGACTGCATGAATCGTAACACTACACTCCTGATATTTCTGATATTGCTTTCTGGTATTATTGTCGGGTCATCCTGCAACCGAAAGGCAGCATTTCCACGCGATCCCTATCGTGGGAGTACGCTGAACAAGAATTCTCATCCGCCAAAGCATGCAAAGGCCAAGGATTCCAAAATGTACAGGAGTAACAGGAAGTAGTCTAGCTGATCTTACTCCATTCGCTGCGATCTGCATCCCGGAAAAGGACTGATCTCAGGCGTTGGTGGGCAGGGGCCGTAAGCCAGGGGTCTTCCTGAATAAGTTCCTGGGCTGCCTGTCGTGTTTGCTCGAGAATGGAGATGTCTGTGGTGATATCGGCAATTTTGAATTTCGTTATGCCGCTTTGTCGGGTTCCGTAGATATCTCCCGGTCCCCTCATAGCCAGATCCTGTTCCGCAATGAGAAACCCATTTGCTGTGGAAGTCATGATCTGCATTCTTTGTTCGCTTTCCTTTGAAAGCTTGTTCCCGGTGAGCAGAATACAATAAGATTGTTCTGAACCACGGCCAACGCGCCCCCTCAGCTGGTGAAGCTGTGAAAGCCCAAACCGTTCTGCGCTTTCTATAACCATGACACTGGCATTGGGTACATTAACACCTACTTCTATTACTGTCGTGGCTACCAATACCTGCGCATCCCCCTGCACAAACCGATTCATATTCCTTTCCCTCTCCCCCTGTTCCTGTCGGCCATGGACCATGGCGACGCGGTATCGGTGGTCGGGAAACCAGATACGGACCTGTTCATAGCCAGCCATCAGGCTTTCATAGTCGAGCTTTTCAGATTCCTCTATTAAAGGATAGACGATATATGCCTGTCTTCCTTTGTCGATTTCACTTCTTACAAATTCCATAACCCGCGACCTGTTCATCTCATTCCTGTGCACTGTTCTTATTTCCTGGCGGCCGGGCGGCAATTCATCGATAACGGAAACGTCGAGGTCGCCGTAGAGTGTCATGGCGAGTGTTCTGGGGATGGGGGTCGCAGTCATCACCAGAACATGGGGGGCTTTATCATTCTTTTGCCAGAGCCGCGCCCTTTGCCCAACACCGAATCTATGTTGTTCATCGATCACTGCCAGTCCCAGATTCTGAAACTGCACACTATCTTCGATGAGGGCGTGGGTGCCGACAACGAGTGGAATACTGCCATCTGCCAGGCCGGCAAGTATCAGCTTACGATCCTTTCCTTTGATGCTACCTGTCAGGAGCGCTACCCGGATGCCCATTGGTTCCAGCAGGTCTCTGATACTGATGAAATGCTGTTGAGCCAGAATTTCCGTGGGAGCCATGAGGCAGGCCTGAAATGAAGTTCCGTCGTCCGATTGATTGTCTAGCGCCAGAAGCATCGACATTACGGCAACGATCGTTTTCCCTGATCCGACATCTCCCTGTACCAACCGGTTCATTTGTTTACCACCTGCTGTATCTACACGAATTTCTTTGAGGACCCGCTTTTGTGCATTTGTCAGCTGGAATGGCAGGTGGTTCTCGAAGAAATCATGAAACCGGGCACCTACCTGAGCGAATTTGTACCCTGGTTGGATGGTATGTTTTAAACGGATCTGAGCGATTTTAAGCTGACTGGCAAAGAGCTCCTCCCATTTAAGGCGGTAGCGGGCTGCCTGGAGTTGCTCATCGTTCTCGGGGAAATGGATCCATCGCAAAGCCTGGTACCGACTACAGAGCCTGTATTTGCTAATGATGGGAGCTGGCAGGAATTCGGGGAGGTCACCCGTTCCCAGTTTTTCCATCAGGCTTTGAGTCAGCTTTGCAATCGATCTGTTTGTTAGGCCTCTATTTTTCAGTTTTTCAGTAGTAGAGTAAACAGGCTGCAGGCCAGCGATCCAGGTTTCTGAATTTACGGGGTCGATATCCGGATGGGCTATATTCGTAAGGCCGTTGAAAAAGCTCACCTTGCCGTAGACAATATATTTCTGATTGGGTTTCAGTGATTGTTTTAGTCTGTCAGCACCCTGAAACCATATTAATTCAATTCTGCCGGTTTCGTCGAAAAGGGTTGCTACCAGCCTTTTCTTTCTCCCCATACCTTCCAATTCCAGATTGATCAGTGTTCCGACCAGCTGAACCGAGTCCGTGGTTGGTGTGATTGATGCGATGGTATTGAACCGGGTTCTGTCAAAATACCTGAAAGGGTAGTGGTGTAGCAGGTCATCGAAAGTGGCGATATCCAGTTCTTTGCGTAGCAAGTCTCCTCTTTGAGGGCCCACCCCTTTCAGAAACTCAATGGAAGTTTCCAGTATGTCGTTCGTCTGGCTGATGATAGTGCTTTACAAACAAAAATAGTGAAACGACAGTGAGCTATACATGTAAATTGCGCTCCGGGCGGATTCAAGTGATTCTCTGGTAATCAATTATAACAGCGATCCGAAAACCTGATTCTTACAACCTATTTTTACATAATCCATCACCTTCCAGATGCGTCGACATATGAGGAGAAATTTACGGTTGCTATTGTTGCTGTTGGTTCTTATTACTGCTTCAGAGCGAGTGAGTGCCGGAGGTGAAGTCTGCCTGCTTCAGGAAATTCCGATGGAGCAAAAGCTCAGTCAGGCGAGTCTGGTTTTTGAGGGAAGCGTTTTACAGCAGACATCATTCTGGAATGAGAATAGAACAATGATTTTTACGCTTCATGAGATTCAGGTACTCAAACTGTTTAAAGGAGAGGTGACAGGCAAAACTGTAGCAGTGATCACTGAGGGTGGTACGGTAGGGAGCAGCCGGATCGAACACTCAGCAACCCTTCAACTTTATGCGGGTCAGAAGGGAACCTTTTTTTGTGTCCCCAATAATTTTAAAGGTATATCTGCAGCAGGAGCCTATGAGGTTTTCGGTAGTATGCAGGGGTTTGTGGGCTACGATCTTAAGACGGGGGAAGCACGAGGACCCTTTGAGCATTTCAAATCTTTTGGAGAATGGAGACATCAATTGACTTCCGCTACTGGTCAATCCTACAGAGTGATCTCCGAGGATACTGAGGTTGCAACTGCGGAGATGAGCGGTCCTGAGTATAAAACCACAGCACAGCCCACGATAACGAGTTTCACCCCGGCGCAGGTAACCGGCGGGACTGGTACCCTCCTTACCATAAACGGCAATAACTTCGGGGCGATACAGGGCACAGGTTATGTAGCGTTTCCGAATGCCAACGACGGAGGAGCAACATACGTTCGTCCGGTAGCTTCTGATTATCTCTTGTGGTCGGACAACCAGATTGTGCTTCGTGTCCCATCGAACGTAGTGAGCACTCCAGGTGTTGCCGGTAGCGGTAACATCAGGGTTACGAACAATGATCCTGCTACTGCAATAAGTACGACGCCGCTCACGATTATCTATACCCATACAAATATCAATGATAATTTAATCGCAGAAGAGCCTGATCTTGTCGATGATGATAATTCGGGAGGTTACACGCTTCAGTTTGGTCCTAACTTCTCTGGAAACACAGCAGCTATAACGGCCTTTACCAATGCATTAGATAGTTGGTGTCCCACCTTCATGAACTGGAAAGTTGGGAATCCTACAAATGTGAATGTTGCAGCCAATGATGGTGTCAATGTAGTACGTTTTGACGTAGGGTCGGAGTTGCCCGCAGGTACGGCAGGTAGACTTACAAGTTACTACACTGGGTGCGGACCTGTTGGCGGACCCTATGAATGGTCCGTCTCAGAGATGGATATTGTATTTGATGATGCGGCTAACTGGAACTTCGGACCAGCCCCACCGGCTTTTACAGAATATGATTTTGAATCTGTGGTTTTGCATGAGCTTGGACATGGATTACAACTCAATCATGTGATCGATCCCTCAAATGTGATGCATTACAATATTCTCAATGGTCAGATGAAAAGGACGCTCAGTGTGGATGATATTACAGGAGGTCTATATGTGGTTACGAAGAGCACCTTGCCGAATACATGCGGAGCGGGTCCGATGACTGTGCTAAACTGTGTTTTGCCCGTGCGCCTTTTAGAGTTTGAAGGCAGGTACGCTGAGGGAGAGGGGGCTGTTCTGAATTGGGAAGTGACGGATGAAGGGAATATTGAGGGATATCATATTGAAAGAAGTATTGACGGGGCATTATTCGAGGAGCTTCACCTGGAACCAGCAGGATCGGGATCCGGGGGAAGGCAATACAGCTATACTGATGCGGCATTCAGGGACCCATCCTTCTACCGTCTCAGGATACTTGATCGCAACGGAACAGACACTTATTCAAATATCATCACAGTACGAATAGCAGGAATTCCGGAGATTCAGATATTTCCTAATCCTGTGAAACATACCATTACACTGAGATCTACCCATCCGCTGAACGAGGGCGTTTTCGAAGCCTGGGGCATGGACGGCAAGAAAGTGTTTCAACAAAAGCTAGGTGTTCAAAAAGGAACCTCTGAGATGGTGATCTTTGTTTCGAGACTTGCTCCTGGTCTGTATTTTTACAGGCTGACTACAGGCGACGGGGAACGGAAAGGAAAATTTGTAAAACAATAGGAAAAATAATAAGTTGTAGGCTGGTACGATAATATTAATAACAACAAAAAACACTAAAAATGGATGTGATCATACAGTCGTTAGGATTTAAAGCTGGTCCCGATCTGGAGGCCTTTGTAAGGGAAAAGGTTCAGAAACTGGGAGGGAAATCAGACAAAATAGTGAATGCAGAAGTCACGCTGTTTCATGGGTCTGAGAGAGATCCTGAGAATCAGATTTGTGAGATAAGACTGGGTGTGCCAGGTAACGATCTGTTCGTGAAGAAAAGTGCTGCGACTTTCGAACTTGCCATTGTTGATTCTGTGAATACAATTCAGGAACAACTGGTTAAGGCGAAAGCAAAGATGAACGATCGCAGACCTTAAGTAAAACGGGTAATCAACAGTCGGGAAGTGAGTCGGGTACTTGCTTCCCGATTTCTATTTACTGTTATCTACAGCCATGACTGTTCTGAGCTGCAATCTTTTCGCGGCGTACATCACTGCATAAATGCTTTCGGCGTTAGCTTTCCGATCGGGGTTGATGACCACCGTAGGTTCTGCATCCTCTGACTTTGCAACAATGCGTTGTATTGCAGACTGAAGAGAATCCGTTGAAACCCGGGTAGTGCCAACGAAGAATTGCTGAGTGGAATCGATTGATACAACTACTGTTTGCCTGGCTTTGGTATCGCTTTCTCCCCTTGGCGTCATCACTTTAACGACGTTGGGATTGGCGAGGGTAGAGATGATCAAAAAGAACAGTAACAGAATGAACAGGATATCATTCAGGGCAGAGGTATGTGTTTCAGGCTTTTCTCTCAGCTTGGTTCTTAAATTCATCAGTCTGCCTATTTAGTTGGTTCCTGCAGGATATCCAGAAATTCTACAGATGCTGCTTCCATCCTGTAAATATTCTTGTTGATCTGTGCATTGAAGTAATTGTAGGCGATGTATGCTAAAAGGCCGATGATCAGTCCGACGGCAGAGGTAACCATCTTTGTATAAATACCGCCGGCGATGTACTCCAGTGAGAACCCCTGATGCTGGATGTTGAAGAAGAGAATGATCATACCTGCAATGGTTCCCAGAAAACCGAACATTGGCGCGATGCCCGCCAGGGTAGAAAGAACAGAAAGATTCTTTTCCATCTGGTACACCTCAAGTTTGCCGGTGGCTTCCATCGATTTTTCGATATGTTCTACTGGCTTTCCTATTCTGCTAATGCCCTTTTCGATCATTCTTGCTACAGGTCCCTCAGTGTTTTTGGCCAGGGATTTAGCAGCCGGCAGATTTCCACTCGCGACATGGTCTCTGATACGCATCATGAAGGAACTGTCGGATTTAGAAACCTTGCGGATAGCGAGGAGACGCTCTACGAAAACATAAACCAGTAAGATAGAACAGATCAGTAAGGGGATCATCAGAACCCCACCTTCTTTCAGGAGGTAGAACAAGGATATTTCCTGAGGTTGCGCTGGTACTGCGGCTGCAGTTCCTAAAGTGTCGGATTGCAACAGGAGCGTAAGTAATGTCATGTGTGTGAATCTACTGCTTCAAATGTAATGATAAGAGGATTTAAAAAAGGGTTAAAACTCAGATCACGAATAATATGTGGACAAAAAAAGGGGTGATTGTCATCACCCCTGTTATTAGCTGCGTTTGATCGTGCACCCTATCGACTTCGTGCTGTTCGGATCGATAGGCCTGTTGTTGACCATATTATCGATGGCGGTTTTCAAGTAGATAGCTTTTGATTCGGAAGGTTTTGATGGATTGTCTTCCATCGCTCCTTTGTAGACAAGTTTTCCATTGCCGTCGAAGAGAAAAACTTCAGGTGTTCTGGTAGCGCCAAAAGCGTCTGCCAGTTCAGTATTTTTATCCATTACGTAAGGCACCCTGTATCCCTGCTCCTTTGCATAGGATTTCATGGCCTCAGGAGAATCTGCGTCATCACGCTGTGCTACATTGGAATTGATGATGATCATACCAAGACCACGTTCTGTAGCAAAACCAATCATTTCCCGTGTGCGTTCCTGAGCTTTGATAACATAAGGGCAGGTATTGCAGGAAAAAATAACAAGAAGTCCCTTTCTTGTTTTCACATCATTCAGACTTATCTGCCTTCCATTTACTGTAGTAGTCTTCACGTCAGCCTTTGGAATGCTGCTGCCAATTGAAAGGCTGGTCAGGTTCTGGCCGAACGAGTCAGTGGCAAACAAACCGCAAAGTACTATCAGAGAAATTAGTTTTTTCATTATTCAGTGATTTAGTTTCTTAAGTAAAGTTAATCCGTTTCGAGGCTAATATTTTCATCGCCTTCTTTATAGGGGAGATAAGAAATGATAAACTGAAACATTTCATCCGAGGCGCGCATACTTCCGTTCTGGTCTGTGACAATCTGAGGTGGATTGAAGGGGTTATTAAGGTTTTTTGTAGTGTTATCATACAGGCCTTCCGCAACAAGAAGGCTACCTGCAGGCACCTTGATCATTTTTTTGAAGGTGTAAAAGTACTGCCAGTTAAAATCCCATCTTGGTATTGAGATGAGTTTGATCGTATCGCCATCAGGTTTAACAGCATAAGCTTTGAAGCTTTTACCCAATAGATGCATGTGGGGATTGACTGTCAGTATTGAAATATCTATTGGAAGGCGGTATTCACTCCATACTTTCTTGGTGGTGTTTGGAAGAATGACCAGGTTTGGTTCTACAGGAGATACACCCCAGGTCCCGAGCTGAAACTCCTGTAAAGGACGTTCCGGAGGAGTTTTACTAAGGAAGATGTTGATATAGGATGAATCCAGGACCTCCTTTGTGGTAAATCCATAATGAAGATCATTCAGGAAGAATGCACCTTTCTGAGGAAGGATATAGCCACCGATTCCTTTGGGATATACCTGTGCTGTGACACCTGGCAGATAATTGACAACAGATTTCTGAAGAGTGGGATAAGTGCCATCATCGTTGGGAAGACCAAGCTTTTCGAACGCAAGTTTTACTGTAGTGTCGTTAACGACGTCTGTTACCAGTTCCCCTTCAAAAACATTTGTTTTCATTCCTGGTTCGTAGATGATCATGTCACCATTCACATGGTGTACCACGTTTTGTCTTCCGGGAACAAACTCAATGACATTTGCATAGGCGTCCGGAGGGAGCTCGAAAGGTACTTTTACCAGAAGGAATCTGTCGCTACTGTTTGCGGGGAGAAGACTGGGTGTCACGGGAAGCCGGATATCGGGCTCGCCGATCATTGAACCTGAGGGATAGTCTGGAAGGGGCGGGAGCTTGTCTGACGGACCCTCAGGTGTTCCCTGGTCAGCCCATTTCTGGAAGATGGCGATCTCATCTTCTGTGAGCACCCGTTGTCCTACAAACTCGGTGTAGTGTGGATCGGCCGGCCATGGTGGCATCATGCGTTCCCGGGTGACGAAAGCCATGGCGCTAGCATAGGATTTTGCCTGTTGATAGTTTTCAAGAGCAAAGTGAGCCGATCCTCCTGTGCGATGGCAATAGGTGCACTGCTTATATAGTAACGGAGCGACGTGTTCTGTAAAATTGACCTTTTCCGGAACGGAAGATTGCTGGCAGGCAAACAGTGTCACCATTACTGCGACAAGCCCTGAACATGCCAGGTATTTAAGATTGATCTTTCTCCACATTTTCGTTCTTCGCCAGTAAGATGCTGACGTTCAATTCATAACCAAGCAAAATTACCAGAGTATTCAGCCACATCCAAACCATGAAAGCGATTAAGGTGCCAATGGGCCCATAGACTTTATTATAGTTTATAAAATTATTGACGAGGAAGAAGAAGGCGGTGGTGGCGACGACAGCCAGGAATGTGGCAAACACTGCTCCGGGTGAAATAAACGAAAACCGACGACTCAGGGAGGGGCCGTAGGTGTAGATAATCGAGATGGTCAGAAATATGATAAGGATGATGATACAGAGGCTGAAAATCTTTACAGCCAGAACGCTGTTGAATACCCGATCCAGCAAGCTATTTACTGCATTCGTCTGGATGATCAGAACGGCGAGCGAGATTACAGCGACGCTGATGAGCATGACTGTAAGTTTAATGGCAGTCCATCGCCGGCGGAGTTTTGTTCTTTTTACATAGAGCGGAACACTTCTGTCGAAGGCCCGCATTAAGCCCATCATACCATTGGATGAGAAGAAGAGCGTCAATAAGATACCGAAGGAAAGTAAATCCGTCCGTTCGTTGGTCATGAAATCCATAACCACCCCTGTAACATTGCTGTAAATTCTTTCGTTTGGTGTGATGAGGGCGAGTGTATCCAGGATGGTGTCCTGGACGTTTTCCAGGGGCAAATAGGGTACGAGCGAGAACAGGAATAGCAAGGTTGGTGGAATCGCCATTACGAAATTATAGGTAACGGCGGCACTACGTTCATTGAGCCGGTTGTGCTTCACCTCCCTGAAAAATACCTTTCCTACTTCGAACAGTGACAAGCCCTGGAAACCCGGCGGCCGTGAATCCCGTACAAAATGCAGGAAAAAACGACCTGGTTTTGATTGAATTAGTTTTCTTTCCAGTCTGGTCATTCAAAGGCAAGCTACAGATTGTTGAGGACAAACTCTGTCATTCGTCTGTATAGGTGAAGTCTGGTGTTTCCACCGGAGATACCATGGTGTCTGTTCGGATAAAACTCGCTGTCGAAATCTTTATTGGCATTGATCAGCTCATTAACCAGCATCATTGAATTCTGGACATGAACATTATCATCGCCGGTGCCGTGGACAAGCAACAGTTTACCTTGCATGTTCTTAACCATTTGCTCAGGTGCATTCTGATCGTAACCGTCTGGATTTTCCTGTGGGGTGCGCATGTAGCGTTCTGTGTAGATGTTATCATAGTATCTCCAGTTGGTAACTGGCGCTACCGAGATAGCCATCTTGAAGACATCAGGCGCTTTAAAAAGGCAGGTGAGGCTCATGAATCCGCCGTAGCTCCAACCCCAGATACCGATTCTGCTTTTATCAACAAAGGGCAGTGTGCACAGATGCTTTGCAACAGCAATCTGATCCTCACTTTCCAGTTTACCGAGTTTCAGGTAAGTCTTTTTCTTGAATTCCTCACCCCGGAAACCGGTTCCCCGACCATCTGTAGTGACGATGATATACCCTTTCTGGGCCAGCATCTGGTGCCAGAAAAAATCAGCCATCGGGAAACGATCGGCCACCTGCTGTGAGCCCGGGCCGCTGTACTGAAACATCAGAACGGGGTATTGACGTGTGCTATCAAAATCAGGAGGAGTCATTACCCATGCATTCAGAAGGAGGCCTTTTTCGGCACCGGGAAATCGCTGGAAGCGGATATTTCCAAGGTCGTATTCTGACATCTTTGCAGAGAGCGCCCTGTTGTCCTCAAGTGTTCTGATGATCCTTCCATCGCGCATGGATCTGAGCGTGTAAACCGGGGGTTGTTTCAGCCGGGAGTGTTTATCCAGGAAAAACTGATTGCCTTCAATTGTCGTGATGGCATGAGTGCCGGCTTCCGGGGTAAGCACCTGCTTCTTCTTTCCATTCCAGTTTATGGCGTATAGCTTTCTTGAAAGTGGAGATTCTTCGGCAGCGGTGTAGTAAATGAGATTTTCGCTTTCGTTGATGCCAATCAACTGGTCAATATCAAAGGTTCCACTGGTGATTGGTGTGAGCTTGCGGCGTTGCCAGTTCCAGCGATAAAGGTGATTGTAACCGCTTCGTTCGGAATTGAATATAAAAGACTCGCCGTCGGGCAGGAAATGCAGGTTGTCATTGATATCGACATAATAACGGTTCTTTTCATCATATATCACACTCGACCTTCCTGTCCTCGCGTTGGCCATCAGGAATTCGAGGTGATTCTGATGTCTGTTAAGACGATAGATCATCAGGTGATTAGGATTGTTAGACCATTTAATCCTTGGAATATATTGGTCGGTTTCCTTTCCAAGATTTGCATCCACCGTTTCTTTCGAGTCGAGATGATAGAACCTGATCCGGACGATAGAGTTTGGATCGCCGGCCTTAGGATACTTGAACTTATACGGAGTGGGGTAGAGTGAATCGTAAACTGTCATTGTGAACTCCGGTACCTGACGCTCATCAAACCTGTAATAGGCGATGGTTTTGCCGTCTGGCGCCCATTCAAAAGCTTTAGTGAATTGAAACTCCTCTTCATATACCCAATCTGCATTGCCATTGATTATCGCATTGCGTTCCCCGTCAGTAGTTACCGCAGTCGTTTGGTCAGTCGATAGGTTCTTGTAATACAGGTTGTTGTTTTTAACATAAGCGACCATTTCACCATCAGGGGAAAAACTTGCATGCAATACTTTTTCCTCGTCCAGGGCTTTGAGCGTCTTGTTGCTTCTGTCAAAGACATAAACCTTGTAAAGAACAGAACGCCGATAGATAGGTTGTGCTTCAGTAAAAAGCAAGAGCTTCTGCTCATCCTCGCTGAACTCATAGCTATTGATACTGAGCGTTTTGCCATCGAAAGTCTGCAGGGTACTGAATATCGGTTCCATACGTTCCCCGGTTTCCAGATTGTAAATCTGAATAACCTGATTCCCCTCGACTTTGTCTATCTGGAGGTAGCGCTTACCATCTTTCATGGCGTTGAAGCCAGGGACAGCCTTAATCCTGAAAGTCTGGTTCTTCCAGATATCTTCCAATTCAATCTGTTTATTCTGAGCCAGAACCGGACCCGAAACGAAAAGTGCGATTAGAAAAATAATGCAGCGCATGTGTTGAGGTTATAAACTTCAAAAATAGCTTCTGGGTCTGACAATCACTACGGCAGAAAAAAGGTGAGATTTTTCATGCAGTTATATTGCGAAGAACGACCGGCACTACCGGATCCACCATATCAGAGGGTCGAGGTACAGGTTTCAACATGCATTTTTGTGTTAAACGGGGGGGTTGAGGCAAGGATTTTTTGCATAAAAAAAAGGCGCAGAGTAGTAGCTCCGAAATGGTACGGCCAAGTATCCAACATCAGAATGCTACACCTGCGCTTTCCTTTAACAAAATATATACAGTGCCTATAATCAATCTTATAGGTATACTCTACTATAAGTAAAATTCTATGCCAGCTGCAGAGCTTCTGGTTGTCCGGTGATTCTGTATATAGGAAAACCCCTTTATGAATCCTGATTAATAAAAGCTGTGGAATTCCACAATCGTTTAACATATTTTAGGATGTTTCGGTGTGATTGTTGGTTTATATAGTTCAGAAAAAAAGGGAGGATTTATGCAGTATTATGAGAGTATACAGGCACTTTCTGACCAAAGCAGTAATCAGCTTAACCGATTCTTATCTGAAGTGGAGGTTTTTACGATTGCTGTTGATCAGATGCAGGAGAAAACGACGACTCCACTGGACAATTATATAAAATACGGAAGAGGAGATCAGTCGGGATCTGTTTAACGGAATCAATATTTTGATATGAAAGAAGTTCCTGAATAGGAACTTCTTTTTTCATTCTCCTAATCAGGGGTTATTTTTGAAATAAGACAGAGGTAGATGGCTGAGAATTATATTGTTTCCGCCCGGAAATATCGTCCACAAACATTTGATACCGTTGTAGGACAGGAACACATTACGACTACATTAAAGAATGCGATCAGGAACAATCACCTTGCGCATGCATATCTATTTTGCGGGCCCAGGGGGGTAGGGAAGACAACGAATGCCCGGATTTTGGCTAAAACTATTAATTGCGAGAATCCTACGCCAGAGATGGAGGCCTGCGATACCTGCCAGAGTTGTTTAAGCTTCAGAAATAATGCTTCTTTCAACATCTTTGAGCTGGATGCGGCGAGTAATAACAGTGTGGAGGACATCCGCGAGCTGGTAAATCAGGTGCGGTTTGCACCTCAACAGGGGAAATATAAAATATACATCATAGATGAGGTGCATATGCTTTCCTCGGCCGCCTTCAATGCATTTCTGAAAACGCTCGAAGAGCCTCCTTCCTATGCTATTTTTATTCTGGCTACCACCGAGAAGCATAAGATCTTACCTACCATTTTAAGCAGGTGTCAGATTTTTGACTTCAAGCGGATTACCACAGAGGATATTGTTAGCCATCTTCAGCAAATTGCAACGAAGGAAGGGGTTCAGGCAGATGAAGCAGCACTTCATGTAATTGCTCAGAAAAGTGAAGGCTGCATGCGGGACGCACTTTCGATGCTGGACAGAATCGCGAGTTTTACCGGAGGCCGGTTGACCTACCAGTCGACCATGGAGCATCTGAATATGCTGGATGCGGACTTTTACTTCAGACTAACTGATTTCCTGCTGGCACAGGATGTAACAAGTACGCTGCTTCAGTTTGATGAGGTATTGGAACGCGGATTTGAGGGTAATGTCGTTCTTGAGGGACTCGCTGAACACTTCAGGAATCTGCTCCTTTGTAAGGATCCCCGCATGGCTAAATTGCTGGATGTACCCAACGATCACAAGCGAGTCTATCATGAGAAAGCTCTTCAGGCACCTCCATCCTTCATTCTTTCTGCACTGAATATCTTAAACGAAGCCGAACTCAATTACAGAACAGCGAATAATAAGAGGCTTCATGTTGAGATGTGTCTGATCAGACTGTGTTATCTGTTGCAGGTGAACTCGGCTGCCGAAGTAAAAAAAAAGCTTAGACAGCAGCAGAATTCCCTGACTGCAGTCGGGAAGCCGGCTACCGCATCTTTAATTCAGCCAAAACCTGTGCCTCAGGAAAGCGCGGTGCAGAACACCGGCGGTAGTCAGCAAGTCACACCACCCGTGCAAAAGGAACCTGTTGAAACAAAGCAGCCGCTACCAATTGCCGTTCAGCAGTCAGTTCCTGAGATACCTCCGGCAACTGTAAAAACCCCTCAGCCATCGGCAAAGATGCCGCCTCCCGGCGGTGCCAGAAAAGTGAGTAAAAACTTGCTGGGAGATATTGATGAGGCTATCAATCAGGCTGCCCAGGCTTCTGAGGATCAGAAAAAGGAGCTGAAGCCAGACATCGTTGAAGAGCTGTATCGTCAGTATATCGAGGAGCACCTGAAAGCCAACAATAGAGGCTTCATGGCAGCGCAGTTCGCGGCGATGAGGCTTGAAGTTGATGGTGAAGAGATCAGAATCGTTGCGCCTACAGAGCTAATTGAGGAGGCTGCCAAGGAACAACGAAACCTGCTGATCGACTATTTCAGGAAGCACACTGGCATTATGGTTCGGGTGACCACAGAGATTAGAAAGGACCCGGCGGCGGAAGATGAGGCTCCCATAGTGCTTAGCAAAACGGAGATATTTGAATCCATGGCAGGCAAGAATCCTGATCTTTACCGGTTTAAGGAAGCCCTGAATTTACAGATTGAATACTAAACAGCCTTTTACTTCCCGTGTAGGGTGAACTGATAAAGTTCCTTACCCAGATTGTCGAAATACCTGACTACCATACGAGCACCGGAAGTGGGAAAGATCGTGATTTCCGCAAAATTGGGTTGTGTCAAAAGAGATCCTCCGACCCTATGCCGGTTCTTACGTTCTCTTAGTCTGGGTTTGTGACCACTGGAGCTTAAAGGGGAAACTGTGATGTCGAAGAAGTTCCTGCCTTTCCACTCCCTTCGAATGACCTCGCTAAAATGGCGGTCCCCGGTTAGAAATACTACTTCTTGCTGTACCTGTTTTACAATAAAGTTCAGGACCTCTTCATATTCGACGGGATAATGAATTAATCCTTCTCTGCCGGAAAGCGGGTTGAGAATCTGGCTGCCGTTGACGATGACGAACATTGCAGCGGAAGAATCTTTCAGTAATTCTTTTTTTAACCAGTCCATTTGTTGATCTCCCCACATTTTCTTGTCCTTGTTTTTGAAGAACAGCCATCGGTGAGCCCAGGTGCTACTCTTACTTCGCCACCAGCGGTCGTCCAGTAATAGAAAACGGACATTTCCCTTTCTGAAGCTTGTGAATATTCCCTCCCCCTCGACGCCAAATGAAGGATTGTCTGTCCAGGTTTCGATAAAAAGCTTTCTGCTGATGTCTTTCTGGCTGAACTTCCGGGCGCTGTTATTGGGACCGTAATCATGGTCGTCCCAGATAGCATATTGTACAGGATGTGATGCATTGAGGTGTTTCAGAGATGGTGCTTCCCGGACGTATTTGATCCTCGCTGCCATTCCATCCTCAGATTTGAGATCCTGTGCGCTGTAATACCAGTTGTCACCGAGCCAGAGCATGAATTCGGCGGGTTTTTTAGACATGGTGTAATAGATGGAAGTGTCGTTATTGTATAGGATGCCATCTTCAGATTCGAAGTCACGATTGATAAATGCACAGGAGCCCGTCAAAAAACGCAGGGTATCAGGGGGTTGTGCTACAGATGTTTGAGTCAGGGGAATAAGAACGACAATGAGAAGGAGATTCGTGAGACGCATTCTGGGTGGAATTGATGTGCAATCTTATGTAAAATATCGGTCCTGACTACAGCGGAAACCGTAGTGTAATTCAATAGGGGAATTGATTACTTTTGATGCTCAAAAATAAACAGATACCGTACTTATGGCTGAAGCGATTCGTATGCCGCTGCTGAGTGACACGATGAAAGAAGGGGTGATTGCGGCCTGGCACAAGAAAGTTGGAGATAAAGTAAAGAGTGACGATGTAATTGCAGATGTGGAAACTGACAAGGCAACGATGGAGGTTATGCCTTATGTGGATGGAACCTTACTTTATATTGGCGTTGAAGCCGGGAAAGCCGCTAAAGTCAACGATATCATTGCCATTATCGGAAAGGAAGGCGAGGATTATAAGAGCCTTCTTGAAGGTGAATCAAAGACTGAGCCTGCTGAAACTTCGCCTCAGCAGCAGGAGGCGCCAAAGGCAGCCGAGCCAGCAAAGAAGCCTAAGGCTAAGGCAGATCCGAAAGACGCTACGGTTGTCAGGATGCCCTTGCTGAGCGACACCATGAAAGAGGGAAAGATAGTCGCCTGGCATAAGAAAGTGGGGGATAAGGTGAAGAGTGATGATGTGCTGGCTGATGTTGAAACCGATAAGGCAACAATGGAAGTAACCCCATATGTTGAGGGGACACTTCTTTACATTGGCGTAAAGGAAGGTGAGGCTGCAAAAGTGAACGATATCATTGCTATTGTAGGAAAAGAGGGGACAGACATCGAGCCATTCCTGGAAAGCGATCTTGAATCACAGAATGAGGCGCGTGAAGGACAGCCAAAACAGGCTGACCACGAAGGCGTTCAGGCCAGCGCCTCTGTAGAGCAATCTAAAGATTCTACAGCTTCGACTACAGAAAGTGAGGAAGGCAGGTTAAAAGCATCTCCGCTTGCGAAGAAGCTAGCAAAGGAAAAGGGAATCGATCTTTCCCAGGTGCAGGGAAGTGGGGATAATGGAAGGATTATCAAAAGGGATATAGATAGCTATAAGCCAGCAGCCGGACAGCAGACAGCACCTCAGCAGCCGCAACAGGCACAGGCTGCTTCAGTTCCTGTGGGTCAGGAGGGTTATACGGACCAGCCTGTCAGCCAGATGCGTTCTGTTATAGCACGGAGATTATCAGAAAGCAAGTTTGGGGCTCCACACTTCTATCTGAGGATGACGGTCAATATGGATCAGGCGATCGAGTCAAGAAAAGCAATCAATGAAGTTTCTCCAGTCAAGGTTTCGTTTAATGATCTGATCATTAAGGCGGCGGCTATGGCCTTGAGAAAACATCCTGAAGTCAATAGTTCCTGGATGGGTGATGTCATCCGTCAGAACCACCATGTACATGTAGGCACTGCAGTAGCAATAGACGACGGCCTTATTGTACCTGTGGTGAAATTTGCCGACCAGAAATCCCTTTCCCAGATTGCTTCAGAAGCGAAATCCCTGGCTGATAAAGCGAGGAACAAAAAGCTACAGCCGCCGGAGTTTACGGGGAATACTTTCACGATCTCGAATCTTGGAATGATGGATATTGACGAGTTTACGGCCATTATCAATCCGCCTGATAGTTGTATTCTGGCTGTTGGAAAAATTGCTGCTACACCGGTAGTTGAGAATGGTGAAATTGTAGTCCGAAATCTCCTGAAGCTTACTTTGAGCTGTGATCACAGGGTTGTGGACGGAGCAGTCGGATCCAGGTTCCTGCAGACACTTAAAGCACATCTTGAGAATCCTGTGACGATGCTGGTTTAAAAAGAGATAAGATCCATTAAGAAAAGGCACCTGATCAGGTGCCTTTTTTTTAGTGCTTTAACTAGGATAATGCTGGAGATGCGTTATTCCTATGTCGTTCATTCTTGAAGTGCATATACCAGTAAACCGGGAATGCAATAAACAGGAAAGTGACAAGGAAGACGACCCAGACTACCTTCTGACCTGCATAAAGATCGGTTCTGGTCCAGACATGCCAGACCTGATAAATCAATACTCCAAATGTTACGATGCTAGCTATAGCAAGGGTAATAAAAAGAGAAGTATAGTTTTCGGCGGTCTGACCCGCCATAGCCATATGTTCTTCAAGGCGTTGATCTGCAATAAAATTCCCCAGAATGCTCATGTAGTAGAGTGTCCAGGCAACGAATAGTACGAGCGGTAGCCAACTTATGATTCCGACTTTCTTAACTGTATTCTTGTCCATAACAATTCAGATTGTTCCCATTAGTAGTTTTAAAAACTGTGCCTTAAAAAAAGCGTGGGGTTTCAATCTGATCCGAAGTCTCAAATGAATGTGAAAATTGAAGATTAAATCCAGGTTGGAGCAGCGAGCGTTGGTAACAACAAAAAAAAGCTACCTGCAGGAGGTAGCTTTCAGAGAAAGGTATTAATGCGAACCTAAGCTAAGGTGTTGATTTTCTTAACGATACCTGACTTCAGATTGCTTGCCTTGTTCTTGTGAATTACACGGCGTTTGGCAAGTTTGTCAATCATAGAAATAACTGCAGGCAGGCTCTTTTCAGCTTCGGACTTATCAGAAATAGCTAAAAGTCTGCGGATAGCATTACGAGTCGTTTTACCATAGTAACGGTTACGATCACGACGTTTTAAGCTCTGACGGATATCCTTTTTGGTTGCTTTATGGTTTGCCATTTTTAATCTGGTATTTTCTTTAAGGACTGCAAAGGTAGGTAATAATAGTAAAGCGAAAAAATTTATTTGGTCTTCTTTACCCTGTGTTTAACCGAAGAAGTAGAGGTTAACGCATTTCAGCCAGTAACTGTTTTGAGCGCCTGGTGAGGAATTCCTTCCTTTCGATGAAGTTGTCTAATTTTTCTTTGGGGATCCGAAGGCTGTAATACTCTGCATTGTAAGTAGAGAGTTCGAACAGTTCGTAATCAGGATTCCACTTTTCCAGCAATCTGCGTTCGATCTTCAGGTCCTGAGCGAGAAGGTCAAGACTGACGGGTTCGCCTATCCGAACAATAGCCATAGAACGTAATTCCTCGTCTGTATAGGCTGGTTTCTTCGGAATAGCGGCTACGGCAGTCGCATCAGCGGTAAAGCTATCGAAGTCAAAATCTTCAGGCAGACCACCTAATCCGATGAACTTGTTCATATTCTCGAAAATGGAGGCTGTGGCTATGAAAGCCAGAACGTGACCCTGGGTTTCCTTGGGGAGGTATTTTTTAATGTCCCAGAAATTCTTGCTTCCTGTGCGTTCGATGGCGCGAAGTACAGGGCGCGGACCACTATTATAGGCTGCTATCACCAATAACCAGTCATTTAATTCCCCGTAGAGGTAAGTAAGGTATTTAGCGGCGGCATTGGTCGATTTTGTCCAATCTCTGCGGTCATCCCTTTTCCTGTTCACGGTAAGACCCATCATTCTTGCAGTGGGCGCCATGAATTGCCAGGGACCTACAGCGCCTACACGGGAGATCGCATTATTGTTTAAGGCTGATTCGATTACTGCCAGGTACTTCAGTTCTTTCGGAATATCATGTTTTTCCAAAATCTTATCGATCTCCGAAAACTGCTTTTCCCCTCGTTTTTTAACCACTGCCAGGGTTCTGTCGTGCGAAGCCATGTATTTACGGGTGTATTGTACCACATAATCATTCATGGACCCGAAATAAGACAGATTTCCTGCCAGTGGAACAGGTTTTTTACTGTTTACCTGTGCAGGCAGTGGAACAGCTTTATTTGCTGAACTGGCTGGTTTAATCACAATGGTGTCGGACTTGATTACTCTGCTGTGTTTTGCAGATAGTGTAAAGTCCTGGTATTTTTGAGCAAAGGCGGCTGGTAGCGACAGGGTGAACGCAGCGGCAAACAATAGACCTTTGTATTGCATGTTTTTTATTCGTTGTTTAGGCGTTTAAAGCATGCAACCCGTCGGGGGGAGCTTGACTTACATAAAACAGTTAGTGCTGTTGTTAAGTGGGGATTATCAGGGGTTTACTTTTTCCTTATTGTCTTTCATCCCGGCTTCGATTTCGCTTTTCAGACCGGTCTTTGCATCGTTGAATTCACGTATGCCCCTACCGAGTCCACGAGCCAATTCAGGAATTTTCCTGCCACCAAAGAAGATAACAATTACAAGAATGATCCACAGCCATTCACCACCACTGGGTAGAGAAAGCAGGAGTTGCGATTTGATTGCTAACAGAGACATCGTTCAGTTTTTAAGTAACGAGATAAACAAAAGTAAGACAATATCCGATTTACACGGGCCTGTTTTTTGTAAAAATAACGCAATTAGGTGATCAATAGGCTACTATTGATATCGGAAATAACGATATTAGCCGTTAAGCTGGTCTCTTAACTGTCGCGTCATCCCTGTGGTATAATTCTTCCATTTTTCAATAACATCCTTCATGTCCTGTGGAAGTTCAGAGTCGAACTGTACCCATTCGCGTGTTCCCGGATGGGTGAAGCCCAGTTCCTTAGCGTGAAGTGCGTGTCGTGGAAGGATCTTAAAGCAATTCTCTACGAACTGTTTGTATTTTGAAAAAACAGTGCCCTTAACGATATGGTTGCCACCGTAGGTAGCGTCATTAAAGAGGGGGTGACCTTTATGCTTCATGTGAACACGGATCTGGTGAGTCCGACCGGTTTCCAGCTTAAGTTCTATTAAGGTAACGTAATTGAAACGTTCGAGGACCTTATAATGTGTGATGGCAGGTTTGCCATATTCACCATCCGGAAAAGCATCCATAATTTTTCTGAAGCGAAGATTTCTGCCTACATGAGCTTCAATTGTGCCTTCATCTTCTTCAAAATCACCCCAGACCAGTGCGATATAGCGTCGATGAACAGTATGTTTTTTAAACTGACCGTTGAGATCAGACATTGCCTTTTCCGTTTTTGCGATCACTACTAGTCCGCTGGTGTCCTTATCGATCCTATGTACCAGTCCCACCCGGGGAAGAGCAGAGGTGTCCACCTGTTCTTTCTGAAGATACCAGCTCAGACCGTTGACCAAAGTCCCGGAATAATTTCCACAGCCGGGATGAACGACCATGCCTGCAGGCTTATGAATAATCATTACATCATCGTCTTCGTAGACGATGTTCAGGGACATTTCCTCGGGGATAACTTCGGTACTTTCAGGACGACGCGTCTCCATAACCACTATCTCGTCGAGTGGCTTGACCTTATAGTTAGGTTTGACAGCCGTACCGTTTACCAGGATGTGCCCATCTTCAAGTGCCTGTTGAATTTTATTTCGCGTAGCACCTTCTATCCGGTTCATCAGGAATTTGTCAATGCGGAGCGGTTCCTGACGTTTGTCGAGGTTGATTCGCATTCTTTCAACCGGGCCTGATGTTTCGGACTCTTCAATTATCTCATCCGGGTCATCAAAATCCTCTTCCAGTTCTATAGGATCAATCATTCTGCAAAAATAGCTGAAAACAGATAGCCTATTGGTTGAGCCATTTTGACATTTCTTCGGGATCTAATTGATAGATATTGCTTTTCCTTTCGATCAGGCCATCATTGACCCAAAAGATGGCAGGCACGCTATTACCCGCCATTAAAATGAACTCTTCCGGTCCTTTGAATAAAATGTGGGGCACATGTTGGGCGTGGGTTTCCTGAAAGAAATCCTTCAACTGTTCTTCCTTGCCGTTCAGGACCATATAAACGGGAAGTTCCGGGTTTTGCCGCTTGATAATCTGTAGTTGAAAAGCTGCTGTTCGACAATGCCTGCAGCTCAGACTGAGGAAAGCCACAATATGTTTACCCTTTCTAAGATTTATGGAAGGTGGTTGATTTTCAGGATTTGATGAATTATAGAGGGGCTTCAGGTTAGCGGGTTCGTTCACAACCTGTGGTTTCGCGGGCTCGGCCGGAGGGTTCAGATAAAGTGGAAAACCAAGGCTGGTAAATATCAATATGGTAGCTACGATCGATGCGTATTTGTAGGGTTTGACGGGATAGATGAAGTTGAGAATGACGGTGAGGACTATAAGTGCTAAGTTTTTAAGCAGGGCCTGGGAGGGCGTCATAAATAGTGCGTTTCCGAAGCAACCACAATTCGAATCATCCCCCTGCCGAATGATTAAGAGAACCAGATAGAGGCTAAAGAATATTAACAGGACCACAATGGCCGGATAGGTGAATTTCTTTAGATAAAGATGTGCGATCAGGAAGGCGCCCAGCATTAATTCGAGGCCGATAAAAACCGAGGCGAGCAGACTGGCCAGTTGCAGGTTGCTGATACCCGCATCCATGATGTTCCAGATGAAACCCTGAAAATCGTAAAGTTTTGAAATTGCTGAAAACAGGAATAATGCTGCTGTAGCTAATAGCAATACTAAGCCTGCAAATCTGCTTAAGTAAAAAGCCGTTGAACGGGCCATGGATTAGTATAACCTACAGGTCTCTTCTGCAATAATATCGCCGGTTTGATGGGTCTGGGAATTGCCTTCACATGTGCCCTGTGCCTTCTTTTTTGTATCCTTTATCGGGTATTCGCGTAAAGTTGAATCGGGCAGTCCGGGTTGTCCTGAATACTTAATGGTACACTGGCAGATATAGTCTCGTGTGCAGGAACTCATCACAGCTAAGAAGAACAGAGGTACCATTAGTTGCAGTAGGCGAAATTTCATCCGGCTATTTTTTGAACGGTTGAAGATAATAGTTCTTTTCCGAAAGCGCAAGCGGGCTGGATTTGTAACCCATGGAGATTCCTGTTCTGGTGTCTACAATTCAGCATGAATATTTGAGACTTCGCCTGCAATAGATCCCACAAAACAATCGTCCTCACCTGAGCCACTGAAAATTGAAGCCCTTGAAAATGTCTCTTTTTTTTACCTTCATAATCTTTACTGCGACGACTACCATCGATTCTCCAAAAAAAGATTAGCCTCAGACCTCCTCCGGTTAAACCTCCGTTACACCTGAGTCATACCTCCTTTACTACCGGACCCTGTCCCCACCGCCCCTCGACCGCGTCTTTACCGTTCACACCAACTTTATTATAATCTGTTAACCGGCGAATTCAGTCGGTAAAGAGCTATCAGATGCCGCCGCTACATTCTATTCTGTCCCTCATGATCTGCGTTGGCAGCAACCATTCGATCCGGGAAAGTTCTACTGGTGTGAGATTAGGTGTTGTGCAACAGATTGTATAGGAGCAAGGTGGAAGGATATGGTATGAATCCCGCGGAGAGAAGAGGGCCTGCTTTCGGTTTACCTTGCCAATGAAGAAATAAATTAATTCCTGAGCGAGGACAAATATTAACTTTAGTGGTCAAATAAAAAGTATGAGTCAGCTTAGTTTGTTAGCAGAATCGCTTATTGGTTCGGAGATAGTTAAATTAGGGAACGAGATTAGCAACAGGATCCAAAAGGGAGAAAAAATCTTTAATTACACCATTGGTGATTTCAATCCTGAGGTGTTTCCAATTCCCGAGCGCTTACGGGATGAGATCATCCTTGCATACCAGGATAATTTTACGAATTACCCACCGGGGGACGGGCTAAGGGAGCTGAGACTGGCCGTGCTGGAATTTGTGAAAGAGTGGGCAGGACTCGATTATCAGCTAGAGAACACTTTGATTGCCAGCGGTGGCCGTCCCCTGATCTATACGCTTTTTCGCACTTTAGTTGATGAAGATGATAAAGTGATCTATGCAGTGCCATCGTGGAATAACAATCATTACGTGCATATGAATTGGGGGCAGCACTGTGTTATCGAGGCGAAGGCGGAGAATAACTTTATGCCTTGTGCTACCGATATCGAGCCGCATTTAAAAGGTGCTGTACTACTTTGTTTGTGTACGCCACAAAACCCGACAGGGACGACACTGAGCAGGGAAGAGCTGGAGCGAATTTGTGATCTGGTATTGGAGGAGAACCGCAGAAGGGGCGAAAAGGAAAGGAAGCTGTATGTGATGTTTGATCAGATGTACTGGATGCTTACCTATGGAGAAACGCGACACTTTTGTCCCGTAGGAGTCAGGCCGGAGATGAAAGAATATACTGTCTATATAGATGGGATTTCAAAGGCATTTGCAGCTACAGGCGTTCGGGTTGGATGGTCTCTGGGGCCGGCAAAGGTGATAGCAAAAATGAAAGCGTTGCTGAGTCATATGGGTGCCTGGAGCCCATTGGCTGAGCAAAAAGCTACTTCGATCTGGCTTAGAGACAGACCGGGGATCGAAACCTGGTTGCAAAGTTTCAGAGCTTCACTGGAGGAACGTCTTCGTCTGATCTACGTCGGTTTTCAAGAGTTGAAATCGAAAGGCTATCCAGTGGATGCGGTTGCACCCCAGGCAGCGATTTATCTTACAATCAAGCTGGATCTTTTAGGCAGCCAGCCAGGGGGGCGGGTATTGGAGCAACAGTCTGATGTGGCAAGTTATCTTATTTCAGAAGCGAAACTGGCAGTAGTGCCTTTTTATGCATTTGGTGCAGAAAAGAGTTCCCCGTGGTACCGTCTGAGTGTGGGAACGTGCAGGGTGGAGGAGATACCGGAGATGTTGAGGCTACTCGAAGCGGCATTGGCATCGAGTAGCTAAATGATTTTTGTCAGCTCCAACTGCTCGTATTGAAACGCAAACCTGATGCATCGGGATGCATATTTCCAGGCCATTCATGGATGAAACTAAGCGTAGGCAACATCATCTGCATAAGATAACAACTACTCCTTTTTTTCCGAATTGATTTGGCGTTCTGAAATTTCGACTGCTTTCAGAATGTTTTCATGATTCAGGCGTTTTGCACGGATGATCTTATTGCTGTCGAGCAGGAACAGGGATGGGGTAGCCTGCACATCATAAAGTGCCCAATATCTTGAACGACGCTGAGGATCCCAGACATGTGTCCAGTCCTGTAGATTTTTTTCTTCTATGAACTTACGCCATTTCTCTTCCTCTACTTCGACATTGAACGCGAATACCCGAACGCCCCTTGCCTTTAATTCTGCCCTGTAGAGCGAGTCGATTACGGGGATCTCCTTTTTGCAATGGCCGCAGTCAGGGTCATAAAAGATGAGCAGTGTGTGTTGTGCGTTGAACTGAGACAACTTCAACGGTCTGTTGTTTACATCAAGAACCGAGAGGTCGGGAGCCGGGTTGTTGATAATGTTTGGGGCGATCTTTTTCGCGCGATCAATATATTTAGCCAGTTCCGTTTCCGAAAGCCAGGTAGCATCCCCTTTCATATAATAGTTATCAACGAGGTGGACAAATACTTTGTCCATCCCCATGACCTGACTTGTCTGAGCGTTTGTGCTAAGCCAGTTAAGGCTGTATTTGAACAGGTTTTCAGCACCTTTCACCTTGTGTAAAAGGCTGTCAGCTTCCGCGATGACGGAGTCAGGGTGCTGTGGGAGGACCTTGTTAAAGTATTCGCTTAGTTTATTGTCATAAAGCGGTGTATGGATCAGGCGATCATCATTAAAATTAAAACCGTTCCAGAAGTGAGACTTATAGTAACGCCAGGCAAACTGACTATCGACACTGCCGTCCGGTTTCAAGTGAGGTCCCTCGGGAATTTCAGGTGTTTGAAGGGCGGAGTAGATGGCTGAGAGCAGCCTGTCCGGATGTTTTTTTATGTAGTCTTTTCGCCAGTCTTTTTGCTCTGAATGTAAGACATTGAGACGCTCTGAAACCCGGTTAGAGTCTTCTTTGGTGGTGTGTACTGCCAGATGTTCCATCAATTGCTGACGCTCCTCGTTGTGGCGTTTCAGGAGTTTGTGGTAGTCATTGAAGTCCGAGTTTTCGGGAGAGCCCGTGAACTTAACCGATTCAGGGAGGCTGCTGAGTGTGGCGTTTACGCTGAATTCGGCTCCGTTGTCTATGAGCATTTCAAACCACGCGGTCCTGTCGGCCGGAAGGACGATGTAGATACCGCCTGTGATTTTGTTCTTATTTTCAAAAACAGCTTCTCCGTTTCTGTCCAGTCGGGCTGAGTCGGTTTTGAAAATTGTAGGAAGCGGTTTGCCGAAATAATAAGCGAGGTAAACTACCGTGTCTTGCCTGTCATTTAGTTTAACCCGTATTTTATAGCCATCTCTTGCAGATGAAACATGGCTTGTCAGCAACAGTATAAAAAGAAAGATTCCTCTCATTACGGCAATTTAGTCGATTCTTTATAAGGAGACTCCGTATATCGGCTTCAAGTTTGTTTAGAAAAGCAAAAAAAAAGGCTGCCTTTCGACAGCCCTTTTTGTAAATCACAAAGATTAAGCTTTGTTTTCTTCACCTTCCTGTGCGGGAGCATCAGTTCCTTCGGCGCTAGCTTCTGGAGTAGTAGATGCTTCAGCTTCGGGAGTTGCGCTGGCCTCAGAAGATTCTGTGGCTTCTGTAGCAGGTGCAGCAGAAGTTGTTTCCGCTTTCTTGGTTCCACCACGACGGCTCCTGCGGGTTTTCTTAGCACCGGCGTCTTTGCTGTCGTTACCGTAGATTTCGTTGAAGTCTACGAGTTCGATCATAGCCATTTCGGCAGCGTCCCCCATACGAGGTTGAAGCTTGATGATACGCGTGTAACCACCAGGACGGTTTGCTACTTTGTCGCCGATAGCACCGAAAAGTTCTTTGATGGCTTCCTTGTCCTGCAGATAGCTGAATACAACACGGCGGTTGTGCATGCTATCGTTTTTCGAGCGTGTGATCAGCGGTTCTACATAAACACGCAGGCTTTTAGCCTTTGTGAGGGTAGTAACGATACGTTTGTGCTGGATCAACTGGCAGGCCAGGTTTGACATCAACGCTCTTCTGTGAGAGGCGGTACGTCCTAAATTTTTGATTTTGTCTCCGTGACGCATGACGATTGAATTTTAATTCCCTCACACCGTGTCAAGGAATGTGAGGTACTTTTTGAAAATAAAAAAATAAAAACAGACAGAGGCGCACCTCTGTCTGTCAGTTGAAAATTAGTCTTCGCTTCTCTGGAGTCTGCTGATGTCCATTCCAAAGTGGAGGCCGCGTTCCCCGAGGACCTGCTCGATTTCAGACAAAGATTTTTGTCCGAAGTTGCGGAATTTCATCAGTTCTTCCTGTGTATATTGAACCAGCTCACTCAGAGAGTTGATCTTTGCAGCTTTCAGGCAGTTGAATGCACGTACTGAAAGTTCAAGATCCTCAAGGGGTGTTTGCAATACCTTGCGGAGTTGTAGTGTTTCTTCGTCTACTACAGTCTCTTTTTCTTCGCGTTTAGTATCCAGGCTGATGTTTTCATCAGTGATGATCATCAGGTGTTGGATCAGTATGCGGCTCGCTTCTTTGACAGCTTCTTCCGGATGGATTGTGCCATCAGTGGTCACGTCCATGATCAGCTTTTCGAAGTCAGTGCGCTGTTCTACGCGGGTATTCTCGATGCTGTATTTTACATTTTTGATTGGAGTGTAAATGGAGTCGATGGCGATGATGCCGAGGGGAGCTCCTTCTTTTGGACGATTTTCTTCGGCGGGCACGTAACCACGGCCTTTACCAATGAAGATTTCTATCTGGAAGTTTGTTCCCGGCTCCATATTGCAGATAACCAGTTCTGGATTCATGACCTGAAAGTTTGGCAATGCTTCGCCGATCATTCCGGCGGTAAATACTTCCTGGCCTTTGATATTCAATTCTACTCTTTCGGAATTGATATCGTTCTCGATCGCTCTTTTCAGGCGAACCTGTTTGAGAATCAGGATGATTTCAGTAACGTCTTCAAGAACTCCGTTGATGGTCGCGAATTCATGATCGGCACCATTGATCTTGATGGCAGTGATAGCATAGCCTTCAAGAGAAGAAAGAAGAACGCGACGTAAAGCATTACCGATGGTTACACCATAACCGGGCTCCAGAGGTCGGAATTCGAACTGAGCTTCGAAGTCAGTCGCTTTCTGAAGGACGATCTTGTCTGGTTTTTGAAAATTCAGAATGGCCATTTTGATGTGAGTTTTTCTTGTTTTTTAAGTTAACGATCAGACTGGTTATGCATTTGATTTGGCACACTTCTCTGGCTCGGGGCTCTCTTCCCCACCTGAGAATTCTTGCTTTATCAAGGATAGCCAGACGGTTTTACCCAATAAAGGTGGGCAAAGGTACGATATTCTCTGAAAAAAAATCCGATAGGAGAGGACGGGCTGACCTGACCTTGGGGGAATCAGTCAGGTATCATCAGCGTGTTACCTCTGAGTCAACAAAGAGTCATTCCTCGGTCACTTCTGTACGGAAAAATTAGAAGTTGTATTTGAGCAGGCCTGGGAACATGGATTTATTGATTTGTGCTGGGATTTGTAAAAGGGAACCCCCTACCTGTTAAAAAGGGAGATTGGTTTCTGGTGCGTAATGCAGCCTTTGAACCCTCCACTGGCATTCCGTTTGCATTTAGCTATGGGCCTTTGGCTCGTTTTTTACCGGTACGCGAAGAAAATCCAACCGAATAAGGTTTTCGTACATAGGGTTTATATGACACCAGTAGGACACCAGTAAGACGTATGTACGACACCGTCCTCTCGTATTATGCCAGTTAGTTGGAACCTTCAAGGAAGGTACAAGGAACCTACAAGGAAGG
>JAEYQO010000119.1 GCA_023409975.1 Bacteroidota bacterium
GGGTCAACATCCCGGAATAGGAAGCATCGGACCCAAGGGGAAAGCGCCAACAAGGTGGGTCAACATGATCCGGAATGGTGGGTCAACATGATCCAGAACGGTGGGTCAACATGGTCCGGAATTTACAATCTTAGAGAAGGAGAAATCGACAGATCTGATGTCCGGCATAAGGAATCTGAAGGTGACCTGTATAATCCCAGGACGGGTGAAAGAAGGAAATCTGAGGAACAACTGGACAGAGAGCTGGATGATATGGACACAGGTGGCGGACTGCCTGGTGCAGGTGGCATCGCCGAACCGTAATCAACGCGAAGCAAAACAAAAAAATAAAGCCTCCATATCGGGGGCTTTATTCTTCTGTTTTATTTCTGTCAAGATATCTCATCAATGCCTTGGCGGCGAGATAGATGATAACAATTCCCGAGAGTACTGAAATGATCCAGATTCCACTCATAGCGCTCAGTTTTCATATAAATCTACGAAAATGAGGCCAGAAAGAGTTTATCCCGGAATCCGCGCGATATACCGGCTCATCTCCTGTATCTGTGCCACCACCTGCTCATTCTTTGGTTTGCAGGCTTTAGCCCTTGAGAAGTACATTTTAGCGCCTCTGAAATCCCTGCGCTGCATACAAATGCCGGAAAGCTGCAGGTAGGCCGTGGCCTCATTATCCTTATCAGGCAGGCCGATCTTAACGGCTTTCCTCAGATGCTCGAATGCCTCTTTGGTGTTCCCTTTCTTAAACGCAATGGAACCAAGCTGCAGGTAGGCAGTGCCCTCATACTCTTTTTCCGGCATGCCCGATTCCAGGCCTTTTTTCAGGTCAGCCTCTGCCTTGTCGAGGTCTTCGGTCATGGTCGAGAAATTGGCTCTCAGCATGTAGTAAGAAGACCGGACCGGTTTATACAGGAGCTTCGGATATTTTACACGGTCCATAAGCTTCTGAGCACCTTCCATATCACCTTCTTCGATATATCCCTGAATGAGCGTCATCGGGCCGATCAGGAAATGCGCTGCGATCATCAGAAGTGCGATCAGGAAGGGTAACCAGGCAATCCACCAGCCACCAGACATTTCAAAACCTATCAGGAATCCGATAGCTATTAATGCGAAAGCGATATACAACCGATTGAAGACAATAAAACGACGCAGACCAGGTTTCATTTGGAAAAATTGGCTGCAAAGATACTTAACTTTGACCTATGCAACAGGAACAAGTAGACTGGTTTGAAAGCTGGTTCGGATCTCCTTATTATCACATTTTATATCAGCACAGAGATGAATTGGAAGCACAGGCTTTTGTTGAAGAACTGATCAGCTACCTGCAGCCATTGCCTCGCAGTACCATGGCGGACATTGCCTGTGGTGAAGGCAGATTCTCCGTACAACTGGCCGACAATGGATTTGACGTAGTGGGCATTGATCTGTCGCACGCGAGCATTGAAAAGGCGAAGCGATCGGAATCTGACCGGTTGCAGTTTTACGTTCACGACATGCGTTTCCCTTTCTACATCAATTATTTTGATTACGCATTCAATTTCTTTACCAGTTTCGGATATTTCGAGCACGACCGGGATCATCTCATGGCGGCTCGCAGCTTTTCAGACTGTCTGAAGAAGGGTGGGGTATTAGTGATCGATTATCTCAATAGAGAGCATTCCCTTCAAAGGCTCGTTCCGGAAGAACTGATTACGCGGGGAGAATTGGAGTTCACTGTAAAAAGGAAGCTGGAGAATAATCACTTCGTAAAGGATATCTATTTTGACGATGCTGAAGGTAAGCAGCGTCATTTTAAGGAGACGGTAGCTGCTTTTACCCTGTCGGATTTCGTCAGGATGTTTAAGAAAACCGGACTTTCACTTGTGGGTACTTTCGGTGATTATCAGTTGAACAGTTATCATCCGATTGACTCTCCCCGAATGATCATGATCTTCAAGAAATAGATAATGCTCGAATCTATCCGGGAAATACTTGTACTCACTGATTATATCATCTGGTACTACCTGAACACGGTATGGACCAGCGATTTTCTTGACGCTGTCATTCCATACTTCCGCAACCAGTGGACCTGGGCGCCGCTCTATCTGTTTCTGCTGGTTTTTATGGTGAGTAATTTCAGACTCACCGGATTTATCTGGTGTCTGTTCTTCCTCGCCACGTTCGGCTTGAGCGATCAGCTTTCAGCCAGTCTGTTCAAGGAGTTGTTTCAACGCCTGAGACCTTGTAATAATCCGCATCTGCAGAGTATTGTACATATTATCGTCCCCTGTGGTTCCGGATATAGTTTCCCTTCCTCGCATGCCACCAACCATTTTGCTTTGGCGGTTTTTAGTCTCTATACGATGCGGGGTGTCGTGCCTGGGATAAAGTTTATTGCGCTGTTCTGGGCGGCGCTGGTGTCTTACTCACAGGTATATGTGGGTGTTCACTTTCCGTTGGATATATTCTGCGGTGGTTTGCTGGGAACAGCCTGTGGTATGCTAACCTCCAGACTGTTCCATCTGCGTTTCAGCCTGTCTGCGGCCCTTGGTGAGGACCCTCTGCTGAAGTCGCCAGCCTCGCAACCACCTTCTTAAATCAGAACATTGCCATAACTGAATTATAGCGTTACTCGTACAATGTCCGCGCTTAATAGTCAGTAAGAAAACTACCTGGAGTTAGAAAACACTAACCACTCACGACTAACGACTAACGACTAACCACTAACTCTCCTGGCTTTTCACGATCAGCATCCAGTCGCTTTCCAGCATAAGGTATCCGAGATCGTAGCAGAATACATACTGGTCGCCCTTCTTATTAAAGTAATGATGGGTGTGGTATGAAAAATTGAAACCGCGGTCGGCCAGCTTTTGCTTGTGGCATTTTACGGTTTGTTCCCCTGCCGGAATGAGCTCTTCCAGCATCCGCCTGTTTCTGCGGAGGGCATTGTTAATGTTCCTTACGAAGTTGTTGAAATTGCTGTTGAGGTAATTGTTGTGAGTATTACGGCAGTAATCGTCGCAGAACTTTTTGTCACTTCTGCCCTTTACCTGTTTGCCACAGGTAAGGCAGTCTTTTGGTTTAGATCTCATTGATAGGTTTGGTTTGGTGTGCGAAAAATAGGTGTTTTTTCATTTGCAATCGAATTCAACCAACTTTTTTCGAAAAAAAATATTTTCTATCCGACTGCGGGAAGGGTGTCAACGCACTTTTGTTCTGCGATCTGTTGCAACAAGGATCAACACTGAATTTTCAAAATCAAATAATAAGAATCATGACAACCGTAACGAACAAAGTGCAATTAATCGGCCGTTTAGGAAAAGATCCGGAATTACGGACTACGACAGGGGGTAAGAAGGTTGCGAGCTTCACCATGGCTACCTCCGAAGACTACAAGAATGCTAAAGGTGAATGGGTGACGGACACTCAATGGCACCAGATTGTCGCCTGGAATGCGTTGGCAGATCTGGCGGAAACAAAACTGAAAAAGGGTATTGAGGTGATGTTGGAAGGAAAGATTCAAACGCGGGACTATATCGGAAAGGACGGCCTGAAACGTTATATAACCGAGATCACCGCCCGGGATATACATGTAGTCGAGAAGTAAACTTGTCTGATGGGGTGGGGCTGTCTCCGGAAGGAGCAGCCCCTTAAATGATATGATGCGGGAAAAAGAAACACCCGCTGCCAGAGCAAACGGGTGTTCATGTTCAGTATTTACTTCCGTCCGGTAATAATGTATCAGTTAATTGGCCTGTGCGTGAACCTGTGCCAGGGAATGCTCCAGCTCACCCAGATACCGCTCAGCATCCAGGGCTGCCATACAGCCGCTTCCCGCAGCAGTCACCGCTTGGCGATAGATCTTGTCCTGTACATCTCCGCAGGCAAATACACCCTCAATATTCGTTTTTGAAGTACCCGGCCTCGTGAGCAGGTAACCTGCATCATCCATATCCAGCCAGCCTTTAAACAGATCCGAGTTAGGCTTATGTCCGATGGCAACAAAGAAGGCCTTCACCGGAATTTCTGTCGTCTCATCTGTCTCATTGTTCCTGATCCGGACACCTGTAACTTTCTGGTCCCCTAACACTTCATCTGTTTCAGAATGCCAGTAGATCTTAATGTTTTGGGTTGATTTCACCCTGTCCTGCATCACCTTACTTGCTTTCATGCCGTCCTCTCCCTTGCGGACGATCATATGAACGGTGCTGCAGAGTTTGGACAAATACAGTGCTTCCTCGCAGGCCGTGTCACCGGCACCAACAATAGCCACTTCCTGACCTTTGAAGAAAAATCCGTCACAGACGGCACAGGCAGAAACCCCATGTCCGTTGAGTTTTTGCTCAGAAGGAATATTCAGCCATTTCGCTGATGCGCCGGTTGCAATAATAACGGCCTCCGCTTCTACCCATTTCTCTTCGTCGATTTCCACTTTAAATGGCCTGTTGGAAAGGTCAACCTTCGTAGCCATACCCCAGCGGATATCAGCACCCATTCTCTGAGCCTGCTTTTCAAAATCGACCATCATTTGCGGACCCATGATCCCCTCCGGATATCCAGGGTAGTTTTCAACCTCAGTCGTGATAGTAAGTTGTCCGCCAGGCTGCAATCCCTGGTACAGCACAGGATTCAAACCCGCCCTTGCTGCGTAAATGGCTGCGGTATAACCCGCCGGTCCCGACCCGATGATCAGGCAAGTTATTTTCTCAGTTCCGTTCATGTGATTAGTCTTGTTGAATCTGCAAAATTAAAGATTATTGCGGTGCAACCCTATCCATATTAAGGAGATATGACTATAGTGCTATAAGTGCTGCCATAACCGGCCCATACACCGAGGGCCCCTCCGCTGATGTTCGTTTCCACATTTACCGGAGCTGCGAAGGGGTTGCCCACGGTGCCGATCGCGTATTCAAAGCTTCTGTAGAAGTCATAGACCTTCTGGTCGATAGCGCTCCACCGGAGTGTAACAGTATCGCCCCGGAAGAAATAACCCAGCGAGTCGAGGTTTGGTCTTCTTCCTCTGTTGTGGCCGGCTGAGATAAACAGGCTGTCAATAACCGTCCCATTGATGAATTCATCGCTGTAAACGCTGTAAATACCCGGCAGAAATAATTCATTATTGCGCTGGGTGAAGTACCGGACATAGTTGCCGAGGGTGTCCGGGTCTTTATAACGGATAAACAGCATCATCGCTGTGGGAACCACAGGCTCGCCCGCGGGAGGTCGTACCCAGATGGAGTCGACAGGATCTACGTTCGGGATTTTAGTGCTGGAAGAATAAATGTTTCCCTCGTGTTCGATCAGGAGGGTATAGGTGCCTTCGGTTTTTCCCGTGAACTGTAATGCCTGAAAATCGCCCGTGTCAACTGTATATAGATAGAACTGACTCGCACCGAGTAAACCGGTGTCGAGGGAATATTCACGAAGTGTAACGGTATCGATGCCGTCTGTTATTCTAACCAGTGCGTCATGTACGAAGCTCGATTCCATCGTCTCAAGATCGATGGTTGAAAAATAGCCTACCGACTTTGTCAGGATGACCACCGGATATCCCCCTGATTCTATCTGGCCGTCCACTACAAGGCGTGAGGCCCCTGAGCTCAGATTCAGGTTTACTTCTTTCTCACAGGCCATAAGCATCAAAAGCAGTAAGGGGATCAGCTTCTTCATGTTATTACAAAGCTAGGGTAGTTGTGATGATCTGCAGGGAATTTGTAGTTTGCAGGGGTGACTAACGAACGTTTAACTGCCTGCTGTCTGGAACTACCCGGAGTGACAGAAGGAATAAAATGGGAGGACCATCTTTGCTATATGGTTGGCGGAAAGCTGTTTCTGTTAACAGGATTTCAGGATCAGGACCAGGTGTCCTTCAAGGTGAGCCCGGAGGATTTTGCGACGCTCTGTGAAAGAGATGGGATCATTCAGGCGCCCTATTTCGCCCGCAATCAGTGGGTGGCCGTCACCAAAAGATCCGCTTTGAAGCCCGGAGAATGGAAACACTATATCGAACAGGCCTATCTGCTGATACGCTCTAAACTGACCAAAAAACTCCAGCAGGAACTTGCTCAGCTGGACAAATGATCCGGCTCAGGTTTTTCTGGGTTTCTTTTTTGCAGCAGGAAACAGGACGTTGTTCAGGATCAGCCGGTAGCCGGGAGAGTTGGGGTGAGAAGAAAGCTCCGTCGGCGGATCACCCAGGTGGTGCTGATAGTCCTCGGGATCATGTCCTCCATAGAAGGTCCAGGTTCCCTTCCCATATTCACCATGAATATACCGCGCCTCGTTAGCGGGCTTATACTCTCCCATTACCAGCACGTTCGTTTTAAGGACCTCTTTGCGGAAAGCAGTCGTCTGGCCCATGAATCCTTTGACAGTGGTGGTATGGTTCTGACAAAGCATCGTGGGGACGGGATCGAACTTTGCAGAAAAAGTGAACAGGCTGAAATAATCCGCATCCGGAGGCACCCGGCGCATCTGTGTATTGTCTATATCGGAAAATTCGTATTCATAGGGATTGGTCTTAATCATGAAGTTCTTGAACGCGAAACTCTGCGTGAAGTCCAGTTTCTGTTGCGCCTGAGGGTCCATCGGATCTCCGTCAAATACAACTTCACAGATATCCACCTGGTCGGCGGTTAATGCAATATCATAGCTATCAGTCGCTGAACACATCGCAAACAGGTATCCACCTCCGGCAACAAACTCCCTGATCTTCTTAGCAACAGCAAGCTTCAGATCTGAAACTTTCTTAAATCCATGTTTGCTGGCCAGCGCCTCATTAGCTTTTACATCGTCCTGATACCAGGTCGTGTTCCTGTAGGTGGCCCAGAACTTTCCGTACTGGCCGGTGAAATCTTCATGGTGAAGGTGCAGCCAGTCGTATTCCGGAAGCTTACCTTCAAGGACTTCCGTATCATAGATCTTATCGTAAGGGATCTCGGCATACGTCAAAACTAGTGTCACAGCATCATCCCAGGGTAGTTTTCCCTCTGGGGTATATACGGCAATCTTTGGTGGTTTGTCGAGCCGGATGACATCACCATTGTAGTCGGGGTCGGCGATCTTTTGAACGATTCCCGCATATTGGGCATCGCTCATTACCTGGTAGCTCACACCCCGCAGCTTGCAAAGTCGCTCTATCGGTTCTGTCTGGTCTGTGGCAAAACTCCCGCCTTCATAATTCAGCAGCCAGTCTACATGATGACCCAGTTGCAGGGTCTGGAACGCAACACCATATGCTTTCAGATGGTTTTTCTGATTGTCTGCATCCATGGGTATATAGAGTTTGGCAGCTTCAGATTGGAAACAACAGGCAAGTAGCAACAGGACTGAACTGAGTCTTTTCATCATATTTAACCTCGAATCGACCTGTAATTTACCAATATTAGCGGGAGACCGCATTGATGAACAGGTTTTTTAACTTTTGATTGCCCGCTCAGTACATTTGCGGCTCTATGGCCGGTTACAGCAATTTTCAGGCTGCCAGTGCGCTCATCAAAGCAAGCCTGCAATCCATACTGAAAAGCCCCTCTGCGGTAGTTTTCAGTATTATTTTCCCGCTTGTTTTCATTCTGGTTTTTGGATTCGTAGGCAATGTGGGCAGCAATTTCAATCTGACGGTGGCGCCCTCTCCTGGCGCAGATACGAGCATGCCAATATTCCGGGTACTTCTGCAGCAGCCCCAACTGCACTGGGACTTTCCCGCTTCGCAGGATGAGCTGGAACGATCGTTGACAGAGGGTCAGGTTTTAGCTGCTATAGATATTGTGGAACGTCCCGGAAGGGCACCACTGGTTCAGGTAAATGGTAACGCCTCCCGGTTTACAGAACTGCTGCAACTGCAGACGGTCATCGAAGCTTCGGCCATACAAACAGACCCTGACTTACAACAAAGGGTGGCTGGGCTGATGGACCTGGATCTGCGGTTTGAAGCCAGGAAGGAATACAAGATGATCGATTTCATCCTTCCCGGTCAACTGGGTTTTTCCTTGCTGGCTGCCGGGGTTTTCGGCACCGCATTCGTGTTTTTCAATCTTCGGCAGACGCTGGTGCTGAAAAGATTTTTCGCTACTCCCGTACGCAGGGAAGTCATCGTGCTCTCAGAGGGCATCGCCCGTCTTGTTTTTCAGATGATGGGTGCGGTCATCATTATCAGCCTCGGTTATTATTTCTTTGGGTTCACCCTCGTAGAAGGGTGGTTGACTTTCCTGAAGATGCTGCTGGTCTGTGCTTTGGGAATGATGATCTTCATGGGATTCGGCTTTGTTATCAGCGGTATTGCGAAATCAGAAGCTACTATCCCTCCTCTGTCCAATATTATCACACTGCCGCAGTTTCTGCTCGCGGGTACTTTCTTCCCGGTAGAGGTTTTTCCTTCCTGGCTACAGCCGGTTTGTAAAATACTGCCGCTGACTTACCTGAATGACGCTTTGAGGAGGATCTCCTTCGAGGGGGCAGGTCTTTTCGAAATACGCTGGGATCTGGCCATCCTGCTATTGTGGGGCGTTGTCGTCTATCTGCTTGCGGCAAGGCTCTTCAAGTGGGAGTAGCTTCCTGTTCTCTGTCAAATGCCGTACTTTGCAGCCGCTAATTAAAACCTCATATCATGCAAAGAGATACTGCCATTTTCCATCTCATCAATGAAGAATTACAGCGCCAGCGTCAGGGCCTGGAACTGATCGCCTCGGAGAACTTTACTTCTACCCAGGTGATGGAAGCGATGGGAAATGTCATGACGAATAAGTATGCTGAAGGCTATCCCGGTAAACGCTATTATGGCGGATGCGAGGTGGTAGATCAAAGTGAACAACTGGCGATCGACAGGGCGAAGAGGATCTTTGGGGTGGACTATGTGAATGTGCAGCCGCACAGCGGCGCTCAGGCCAATGCTGCTGTCATGCTTGCCTGCCTTCAGCCAGGAGATACCATTCTCGGTCTTGACCTGTCCATGGGCGGACACCTGACTCATGGCTCTCCGGTCAACTTTTCCGGAAAGCTCTATAAAGCGGTACACTATGGCGTATCGAAAGAAACCGGGCGGGTCGACTATGATATGATGGAGCAAATGGCGAAGGAACATAAGCCCCGGATGATAGTCTGTGGCGCTTCTGCGTATAGCCGCGACTGGGACTATGCCCGTATCCGTTCCATAGCAGACAGCGTAGGGGCCCTCGTGCTGGCAGATATTGCCCACCCTGCCGGTCTGATCGCAAAAGGCCTTCTTTCCAGCCCCTTCGATCATTGCCATATCGTGACGTCGACCACCCATAAAACATTGCGTGGACCAAGAGGCGGTATCATCATGATGAAGCAGGATTTTGAGAATCCCTGGGGCATCACCGGACCTAAAGGAGATATTCGCATGATGAGCCAGTTGCTGGATCTTGCAGTGTTCCCCGGCACTCAGGGCGGTCCCCTGGAACATGTGATCGCTGCCAAGGCTGTTGCTTTTTACGAGATATTGGATGATTCCTTCCTGACCTATGGCAAGCAAATCCTCGCGAATGCTAAGGCGATGACCGAAGCATTTCTGGAAAAAGATTATCAGATCGTGTCTGGTGGTACCGACAATCACCTGCTGTTGATCGATCTGAGAAACAAGGGAATTAGTGGGAAGAAGGCAGAGAATACCCTCGTTAAGGCAGATATCACCCTTAATAAGAACATGGTGCCTTTCGATGATAAATCGCCTTTCATCACATCCGGGATCCGGGTGGGCGTGCCGGCAGTTACGACCCGGGGGCTGAAAGAAGAGCATATGGGACAGATCGTAAACTGGCTGGATCAGGTACTGATGCATCCCGATGACGAACAAAAGATCGGTAATGTGAAGGGTGAGGTGAATGAGTTTATGAAACAATTCCCGCTCTATCCTGAGTGGAAGTATTAAAAATCACCGAAATATAGATGTGGCGGCGGCTCCTTTGTTTATATTTAACAGGGTCCGCCGTTTTCATTTTGGCATAATTTTTACCTTGCAAGGGTATAACTCTTTAGCCAGCAATCAACTATAGCTTTTACTGCCGTATTTGTGCAAATCGTTCCATAATGAAGTACAGGATTTTCTATTTCGCCAGCCTATTGACCCTTTTTGCTTTGATTCTGACCGACACCACGGCTTTCGGCCAGCGTCGCAAGAAGAAGAGGAAGGTAAAGACCGTAAGTATCTACGACGTTGATTCTCTGATTAATCCCATCCCGCTCCAGCGCAGCATGTGGCATGAGAAAAGGATCGATGTTGCCCAGCGTAATGCAGATGCTTCCGACGGCAGAATAGACAGATTTATCCGCTTTTCTGAAGATACGGTTCTTTCAAACATGCTGACGCAGGCAATCCTTCGGGATGTCGACAGGCTACAGATTATGATAGAAAATCTGCCGATCGACAATTCAGGGGATCAGTCGGCTTCTCAGTTGAAGATTCGTTACCTCACAGATCTGAACGAACTGATGAGGAAATACGCTGCGGATAATTCAGTAGATCCGATCTTCTGGCGTCGGACGGTGACCAATTTCCGCGAACTGCTTATTGCGAGACATGAGAACAGGGTAAAGGATTTTGTGCTGAACCATGCCGATGTTTATACCTATACTAATATCCAGCTCCTGGATGGCTACCCCGAATCACGCTCCTACCTGATCTCCGTGCTGGGAAGAAAAGATCCACGAATGATGATCAGGAAGCTTTCCGATTTTGCCAACGAGGCAGCAGCAGATGTGGTCGTTTCTGAAGCCGCGAAGGTGGTGCCCAATGAGATTTTTAATTATGCCACATCGACTAACTATCCGCTGAAGAACGCTGTGCTTCGCTCCAAAGATCCGCTGGTGCAGACGATAGTAAAGATTTCAAGAGAATCGAAATCGCCCCTCCGGGCCATGCCTTTCCTGAGCTGGGTCCATGATAATACAAAGACAATTGCAGAGATTGACAAGATCACGGCTGACCAGGATCTTTTCTTCAAAAGCCTGGTGCAGCTCAAGCTGGAGAACCAGCAGTTGGGAGGACATACTTATACGGGCGAGCTCCAGTATCGTGGATTGAAGTATGTCAGGGATATGAACGATCTGCACGATGAGCGTGATCCGATCCGTTTTAAGAGTATTGACAAATTCGGTCCCGAAGAGTTGTATTTCATCATGGTCTATGGCCAGGACGAGATCTATACCAGTTCTTTCCTCGGTGCCTTTAACAGAATGCTGGAACGTATGGGTGATTCTGTGAAAGGCGGGGATCTGCTTGCAAAAGTGCATTACGACAGGTTTCGTACGTTCATCAGAATGACAGCGGGGTACAATACGCTGACGAGGTTCCTCGGTACGATGGATAAAGAGGCACGGTATAAACTCATGAGTGATTTTATCGCCGGGCTCGACAGAGGTGCCGACGACGACCTGGAAGATGCTGTGGATGTTGCGGATGCATTTGGAAGTATTCAGGATAAGGAATTGCTGACGTTCCTGCAGAATGAGGTAAAGAAGAACTACGAACGCTCCTATGAAGAGAGAAGCCTTAAAGGGATGCGGGTATACGCCCTCCTGGCAACACTCTTCAACGGTTTGCATGCCAGCGATAATGAGGGTGCTATAAAAGCCCAGTCAGAAATTCTTAGTCTGCCACCCATCAACCTGGTGCAATACAATAATCTGAAGAGTGACTCTGGTGTCGTTTACCAGCAGTATTTCTTCTATGGCGATGAGGATGGAAAGGTGTCTTTCCAGAGCTTCCTGGGAAATTTCAAAGATGGCAAATGGAAAGTGAGCCCCAGCAAATACTGGACGATGATCACTTCTACCTCAGGGAAGCCCATTGTTATCTATGCCAATAATCCACTGTCAGAACCCGAAGATGAGGTGGCCCAGGCAAAGCTTATTGAGCATCTGGGAGCAAAGAATATCAATCCGACCGTGATCGTACACCGAGGACACAGTTACCATCTTCCATTAACACTGGACAGGCTGAACAAACATGCCCGGATCGTGATGCTCGGTTCCTGTGGTGGGTACCATAACCTGGGTACAGTTCTGAGCAAGTCACCCGATGCTCATATCATCTCCTCCAAGCAGGTAGGTGCCATGAGTGTAAATGAACCGATCATCAAGTCGATCAATACCCGTTTGCTGGAAGGAAAGGATGTGGACTGGATTACGATGTGGAAGGATCTGAATGGCTATTTCTCAGCCAAATTGCCCAAAGCCAAGCCAACTTTTGATGATTATGTTCCTCCGCACAAGAACCTGGGAGCTATATTCATTAAAGCCTATAGGAAGCTCTCCAGCAATGAAGAAGCGTTGGAAAGCGAAGAAGAGGAGGAAAGCTAGTCCTCGTTGATGGTATCGTCTTGCAGGAAGGAGTCGATCAGTTGATTGACTCTTTCTGCTTTTTCCCAGTGTACAAAATGTCCGCAATTCTCAAATAGTTCCAGCCGGGCGTTGGGGATACGGGCAGTGCCCTGCCGGGCAATTTCACTGGTGCTTACGGGATGGATAAAGCGGTTAGGAATTAAGGCGTCCCTTGTACCAAAGATCACGAGGGTAGGGCAGTTGATCAGGTGTAGCCGGTCATAAACGGGTTCGTTCAACATTCCGTGGACACAGGCCTCCACCATTTTTTTATAACTACTAAGTGTCTCTAACTGCATCAACTCTAACAGGTCCTGTATCATCGGCTCCGCCTGCTCTTTATTCCGGTGGAAACTGTTCCGGATCATCGTTCGGAGGCTGCTTTCCTCCGGACCCAGAAGGTCAAGGAAGAATGCAGCGCCCCTGTAAAGACTTCTTTCGAAAGGCGTAAATGCTTCAAAGCCAGCGGGTGCACATAAGATCAGCTTCTCTGCGAGGTGCGGATATCCCAATACAGCGGTCATAGCGATCTGTCCACCCATGGAGTGCCCCGCCAGGCTGACCCTGCTGAGATTAAGCGCATCGAGGAATTCAGCAAGAGCCTGAGCAAACCAGGCAATTCCAAAAGGAAATGGTCCTCGCCCGGACAAACCATTTCCCGGTAAATCGAGGGCAATACAACGGTACTTCCTGCTGAGTTCACTGATGTTTTTCTGCCAGGCTAAGGCATAGTTGGCGAGCCCATGAATAAAGACGATAGTCTGTTCTCCCTTGCCTTCATCTATATAGCTGATCCTGCCTGAATTCGGTAATTGAATCTCTTTTGTATTGAATGGGTAGCGGAGTCCTGCCTGCATCTGGTAAAGATAAGCACAAGACCAGCTACCGGACATTGTTGAATTCCCACACACTGGGTAGGAAGTTCTACATATTGCGCAGCTCACTTCGTAAAGGGGTGGGAGTAAATGGGCTACAGATATTTCAAAACTATTCTTTACTGCAGAGGTTACGGTTCATCAACTATTGTAATATGGTGCTTTACATATCCCTGTCAGGTCATATGATTTTTGATGACATTGCCGGACCTGTATATGGCACGTTTATGGTCAATCCGTTACACAATTATTCATCTTAAACTTCCAACCTATGGCAGAGAACAAGAATTTCCGAAACGAGCAGAACAGAGACCAGAATTTTGGACGCCAGAATACTGGTAGCCAGGAAAGTGGACAAAAACGTGGTAACCAATCTGATCGTGACCTGAACATGGATGAAGATCTTCAACAGGATGTTTCGATCGGTTCAGGCGAACAGTCTGGTCGTTCGGGCCGTCAGGGTTCTGATCAAAATCTTGAAAATGAACGCATGGGATCAGAACGCGGTAATCTGGGAAATGAGTCCGGCTCTACTCAAAGGGGTAACAGTGGATCCGGTTCCAGCCTCGGCAACCGCTAACTACAGGCAATAGGTGCAGATTCAATAGTGAATCAGACGTCCTTCATTTGTGAAGGACGTTTTTTTTGGTGTTATTTATGAGCGGCAGGGGGGTGGAACGGTTTTTTAATATACCTATTACAGCCGAATCACTAAGAAAGTTTTCAGTTGTGTGTGTGATTAATGAAAAAAGGTGCACTTTCAAGTGCACCTTTTGTATTTGGTCAGGTCCGGTTAACACCGCTCGATGACCCATTTAGCGACATTAGGAGCAAGCTCCTTTTGTGATTTACCGCCAACGAACACACCGATGTGTCCACCGGGAAATGCATACTCCTGTTTGTCTTTCGATCCCACATGTTTCATGACAGCGAGTGTACTCTGATTGGGAATTATATTATCCTCTGTGGCATAAACATTCAGAAAAGGAACGGTCATTTGCTTCAGGTCAACTGTTCTGCCGCCTAGCTCAAATTCGCCCTTAACCAGTTTATTGTCCCGGAAAAGATCTTTGATATACTTACGGTACATTTCACCGGCAATAGCGGGAAGGTCTGATTTCCATTTTTCCATCCTCAGGAAGTTCATCAGCTTATCCTGGTCTTCCAGACTATCCATGATGCCGAAATACTTGCTGATATTCATGCTCGGTTTGAGCATACCGAAAGCGCTGTCTATTTGCTCGCCCGGAATGGTTCCCACACTGTCCACCATAGTATCGACGTCAATATACTTCGCCCATTTGTAGAGCATGCAGCCCCCGTTTTCAAAATCGTAGGGAGCGACATAGGTCGTCAGTGACTGCAGTTTTTCGGGGTAAAGGGAAGCATAGATCATGGAAAAGGTTCCACCCTGGCAAATTCCCATCTTGTGTATCTTACTGGTTTTATGCTTCGCCCGGAGGAAATCAACGGCATCATTCATATAGCCATCGATATAGTCTTCCATGGTCAGATAGCGATCAGACCGGGTGGGGTAGCCCCAGTCCATGATGTACACATCCAGTCCTTCTTCGACCAGTTTTTTCATCAGACTGCGGTCTGGCTGCAGATCCAGTACATCGTGCCTGTTCAGCATGGCAAATGAAACCAGCACCGGTGTCTTACATTTGGCGGGTGTGTCGCGCAGATAGTGATACATCTTTACCTTGTCGGACTGCCATACCAACTCTTTCGGAGTGGATGCGATATCGACTGACTCAATCTTCTGAAGGGTTTCATAACCTTTAGCGAGTTTTTCAGCCGTAGAGACCAGTTCTTCCATTACACCAGTGGGATTCCAATTCATGCTACAATATTTATTCGCGAAGGTAATAATGTTTAGAAAATATTGATGTGGAAAGCTGTATATACTTTCAGAAAAATGTGCAAGGTGGGTGCATCTGGAAGCAGTACGAACAAAAAAAGCTGGACATCAGGAGATGCCCAGCCCAAATCTATTCAGGAGCAAGCTTACTTAGCGAGAAAATCCTTTACCTTATCCTTGTGGATCATACCTTCTTTAAAGGTATAGGCGCCGGTTTTAGGGCTGCGTACAGCTTTGATCACCTTTGTAAAGTTTTTTGATTCTGCGGCTTGTTTAGGATCTTTTTTGATCGCCGTTTTAGCTGCTTTTGCCATGACTTTTCGTATTTATTAGGTTAATCCCCTGGGGATTGATTATTTAATCTCTTTGTGAACAGTAACCTTCTTCATGATCGCGTTGTATTTCTTCAACTCGATACGCTCAGGAGTGTTCTTCTTGTTCTTGGTAGTGATATAGCGGCTGGTACCTGGTAAACCAGTATTCTTATGCTCGGTGCATTCCAGGATTACCTGTACGCGATTTCCTTTTTTAGCCATCTCTGGGAGCTTTTATTACTTTAATGAATTAGATTGTCTGACCTTGTGCACGAAGTTCTTTAACGACACTGTACAAGCCATTTTTGTTGATGGTACGGATAGCGTCCGCTGTTAATTTCAGCGTCACCCAACGGTCCTCTTCAACCAGGAAGAAACGCTTTGTCTGCAGATTGGGCAGAAAACGACGCTTAGCCTTCTTGTTAGAGAAAGATACTTTATGACCAGTTATGGGTTTTTTACCTGTTACCTGACAAACGCGAGCCATGCTTTTGATTTTTAGGACTGCAAAGGTAAGGAATTTTTATTTTGAGAAACATATTTTTCATAAAAATCCCCGGAAATTCTCTATCTCACCGCTGTTTTCCGGGGGAACATGAACTCCCGGAGGAGTAAGATGGACATTCATTTACCCCTTGAACCACTGCCCAACACCCGCAATAATGCAACAACAACCCAAAAAACAAAAGGTCAAAAACACAAAAGGTCAAAAAAACAAAAGAACAAAAGGACAAAAGGACAAAAGAACAAAAGGACAAAAGAACAAAAGGACAAAAACACAAAAAATCAAGTTCTCTCCGGATACACCAATGCGTCCAGATCCGGCACCCCCGGTATGTTCTCAGATACAAATCCCTCCGCATATTTGGTGCCGATTCGCTTTCCCATCAGCGCGTCTCTATACCGGATCTGTTCAAGAAAGTCCTGTGTGGCAATATAAGTTACCGGCTCATCAGACTTAGGATCATGGAACTGACTTTTATACGCTTTGATCGCTTCCATCTTCGTGTCGAAACTGTCACTGATGTCAACAATAAAATCAGGCTCTGCCAGCCGGTCCTGCATCATATGGAACACACGTTTTGGTCTCCAGGCCTCCTGTGGCTCGCCCTCCGATGCAGTCTCAATCTTTCTCAGACCTGCAAGAAAACAGGCATCTGCGATAAGCCGGCCTGCTCTGCCGTGGTCCGGATGACGATCGGCCAATGCATTGGCCAGCACGATCTCCGGCCGGTATTTCCGGATAGCCTCAATAAGTCGTAGCTGGTGCTGCTCGTCATTACGGAAGAATCCGTCCGCCATGCCCAGGTTTTCCCGGATAGTGATCCCCATCAATTGCGCAGCCGAAGCAGCCTCCAGCAGCCTCCCCTCAGGAGTCCCCCTCGTGCCGAGCTCACCTTTTGTAAGGTCAACAATCCCAACTTTCTGTCCTTTCCTGGCGTGTTTTATCAGCGTTCCCGCACATCCCAGTTCAACATCATCAGGATGCACTGCAATGGCAAGAATATGAAGCTTTTGCATGCTGCAAAGTTAGAGGCTTGTTTGTAGTGGAAGTATTTTTATTCAGGACTTTGCTGCCCGGCCACCCTGTTGGGCCCTCAGCTTGTACATTTCGTAACGGTACCGCTGACGGGCCTCGATCTCCTGAACGATGAGTTCTATCTCCCTGTCTGCACCCTCAGGGTCATATTCTTTTTTAAGATTATTACTGAAAAGCAAAGCAATCGACTGGTAAACAACGGCATTAAATCCTCCCTTTACCTCCTTCAGGATGTCAAAACAGTTCTCGCCGGTCTGACGGTTGATCAGCTTCACCAATACCTGCCCCTGACTGATCGTCATATTCTCCAACTCGCCTTTAAATCGTGATTTCAATTCCTTTTCCACGGTTTTCAGATAAGCTTTTCTTGCTTGCTTTTCAGGCAGGTTAGCCAGATGCTCGTCCACATCCTTCAGCACATCGGCTGCGATCACCGCATATGGATAGGTCTTGTACACATTATGACGGAGTCGGGCATTGGCCGCATGCTTTTTCGCCTGCTTCCTTGACAGTTTGCCTACGATCTCAACCTCATCCAGAAATGCAACGGCCAGCGTATCGCCATCCAGTACAATGCCGCCCAGCAATATGGTATCATTGGCCTGCACCTGAGCAATACCCGGTTTGCTGAATGTGATACTAAACAGCAGGAGAATAGATATGACCGATAGAGTGCGCATGGGTAGCATGTTAAAGCTCCTTAATTTTTATCAATATTTAAAACATAGGTAACCCGCGCTACATAAAAATTGGCGCTTTTTTAGCATTAACCCGGGAGACGCTCCAAGCCGGTACGATCCTTTGTACTTATTTTTGCTCTAAATCGCCACCGATGAAAAGAGCTTTATTGATGTTGACACCGCTATTTATCGGGTTGGCTTCCTGCCAGCCAAAAGAAGAGGTAATAGATGCGTCACGTCAGAATGCTATGATAGATTCTCTGATCGCCATTAAAATGGAGGAACTAAACCAACAGGCTATGGACGATCTGGACAGGCGGAAATCTATTGAGGTGAAAGCCAAAGCTGATTCCATCGTAGCTGCGGTAAAAGACTCCATGATCCGAAAAGGCAAAATGCCGGACAATACGATTCCCAATAATCTTCCTATGCCCTGATGCTACAATCCGATCAACCGGTGCTCTTCTTCGACGGTCATTGCAACCTTTGCAATGGGATCATCCGGTTCTTCATTAAAAGAGATCGGCATCAGCTATTCAAGTTCGCTTCCCTGCAATCCGGACCGGGACAGTCTGCCACCCGGGAATTGTCTCTGATAACCGGCAAACCGTCTGATTCGGTAATTCTGTACTATAATGGCATGTTCTATCAGAAGTCCGAAGCAGCACTTAAGGCGCTTGAGCTCCTGGGCGGAGGATGGAAATTGACAAGGGTTTTCCGATTGTTGCCACTCCGTTTCAGGGATGCTGTTTACGACTGGATATCAGCAAACCGGTACCGGATATTCGGTAAGAAAGACCACTGTCCTGTCCCTGAACCACGCCACCAACAGCGGTTTCTGGACAGTTAATTTTGCAAATATTTATTACTCTGAAGGTTATATTTGATTATGATTCGATTTAGCTGGCTGGTTTTGATGCTGATTCTTCTTGGAATGGGTTCTGCAACCCGGGCCCAGGAAGTGATCTATTCCGCTTATGATAAGTTCGACTTCCGCTCGGGAGATTTTGAGGTGATCGGTAAGGTAGGTGACCGGATCTTTACCTATCGCGGAGGAAATGATGGTTTTTTCCTCGACGCATTCAACGATAATATGGAAAAAACAGCCATGGTCGTCCTCGACTTTTTTCCCAAAAAGATCTACGAAACAAAGTTTATTGGCTATTCCGACAGGATGATCGGACTTTATCAATCAATAGAAGGTAATAAGATCGTTCAGTATGGCGTACTGCTCGACCAGAACGGCAGGCTGCTGAAAGGGCCCCTGCAGATCACGACAGAGCGGACCGGGATCCTGGGACCAACCAGGGATTACCTGTCTGCTGCAGTAAGTGATGACAAATCGAATATCCTCGTGTATAGTTTCGAAGACAGGGGACGGGAAATGTCAATGAAAGCAATCTGGATCGACGATCAGTTGAACATCGTGAACCGCGCCAATCCTACATTCAGGGCGGAAAATGAATTAGCTAAAGCCGTACCCGTCATCGGGAATGACGGTACAGTATATGTCGCCGCACACACGCCTGTTGGTTCCAGAGGTTTCTCCGATCAGTATTGGATTCTGAGCATTCCAAAAGGTGAACGCAGATTCTTTCCCCGGGAGGTGCCGCTGAACGACCTGTACATTACCAGTGCTTTTATCAAGGTGGATAATTTTAATAACCGGGTGTACACCAGCGCTTTTTTTTCACCCAATAAGAATGGTAACTGCGAAGGGGTGATCTATGGTATCTACAATCTTGCGGACACAAGCCTGCAGAATTTCAGCGTTCTCAACTTCTCGGACCGTCTGCGGGAAGCAACAGGTGAGCGTAACAAGCGCAGGGCGTTTAACAACTTTCAGATTCGGCAGTTGATCGTTAAGAAGGACGGGGGATTTGTACTGATCTCCGAAGATTACACCATGACGATGCGCAGCAATATGCCAGGCTGGGGAGGATATTATTCCTTCTATTACGGTCCATTTATGTCTCAAACGGTCAGGGAATATATCTATGATGACATTTTTGCTCTATCCTATGACGGTTCCGGAAACCCCGAATGGCATTCGTTCATCCGTAAAAGTCAGTACTCACAGGAAGATGGCGGATTGTTCTCATCCTATACTTTGATCAATACGGGCGGGGCCCTGGGCTTTCTGTTCAACGACTTTAATACCCGGGCCTCAAGAATTCAACTGGCAAGTCTCGACGCCAATGGGTATGTAAATATGCACTCGCTGGCTGCCGGCACCGATCAGGATCCTGACTGGCTTCCCAGAGCGGCCAGACAAACGGGCCTGAAAGAGGTAGTCGTGCCTTGTTTGCGTAGAAAACAGATCTGCTTCGCTAAAGTTGTATTTTAGGCCAAATTGTCTCTGTTGTGCTGCACCTGTTTCGCAACTACAACCCGTTCACTGTACTGATTCTGATCATTAGCTGCTTCGTTATGAAGCTGCAGGCGCTCTCGAGTCCGGTTACGCCCGTCGCGCTTCCGGATCACCTGTTTTTTGAGCTTTTGCTGGATCTGCTGGACAAGGTTTTTATTGGTAGTGCTTTCGCTTTCACGTTCCTGGCTGTGATCATGATCCTGCTCCAGGCACTATATCTGAATCATATCACGGTTAAATACCACCTGTTCCGTCAGAACAATTACTTTCCGGCCTTCAGTTATCTGCTGGTTACCTCACTGGCTCCCGGGTTCAATTATTTCAGCGAACCGCTTTTGATCAACTGGCTGATGCTGATCGGACTCAACCTGATGCTTTCTTTGAATCAGACCACTCAGCCCCGCAAGCAGATCTACAATGCAGGCTTTGTGATTTGCCTGCCCATGCTCATCCAGTTCCCCGCAGTGGGCTTCTTCCTGCTCTTTATTTCAGGTCTGCTGCTGCTCCGGTCTTTCAATGCCGGAGAATGGGTGGTAGGTCTGCTCGGATATATCACACCGCTCTATTTTTTCCTTGGGATACTTTTTCTGTTCGACAGGTTCCATCTGCTGCCCCAGATCCCGGAGATTGGTTTCGCCCTGCCAGCGCAGTTTGATAATCCGCTCTACCGGACGGGTACTGTAACGGGTTTGACGGTCCTGCTCATAGTAGGTATCATTTCCATACAAGGTCTGTTACCAAAGTTTACCATCTATATCAGAAGGAGCTGGGGGGTCATCATCCTTTACTTGTTGATTGCCCTGATCGTAAGCTTTGTGGCAGTTTCCGGAGTGAACGCAGAATGGCTGATCATGACGCCCCCCTTAAGCCTGATCATCGCTAACGCCTTCCTTCTTGAAAAGAGCAGGGTGTTTAGTAATTTTACCTTTTATTTCTCCCTGATTCTATTAATCTTTTGCCAACTGGCTCTAAATAGGTAACCAATCAATGAAATTCGGAATTATCGTTTTCCCGGGCTCCAATTGCGATCGCGATATGATGCATGCGTTAAGGGATGATCTTAAACAGGAAGTAGTAATGCTCTGGCACAAGGATAAAGACCTGAGCATGTTTACCAAGGATGACTGTATCGTGCTCCCGGGTGGCTTTTCCTATGGCGACTACCTGCGTTGCGGTGCACTGGCACGCTTCTCTCCCATGATGGAACAGGTCATTCGCTTTGCCAATGAAGGTGGAAAGGTGCTGGGTGTCTGCAACGGCTTTCAGATTCTCTGTGAGTCAGGGCTGCTCCCCGGTGTTCTCCTGCAGAACGACCACCAGAAGTTTGTCTGTAAGAATGTGTTCATCAAAAGCGAAAACACGGAAAACGCTGTAGGTAAAACGGTTGGACAGTCTGTGCTGAAAATACCTGTTGCGCATGGCGAAGGTCGTTATTTCGCTGACGCAGCCACCATGGAATCACTGAAGAAGAATCATCAGATCGTTTTCCGCTACTGCGACGAAAACGGAGAGATCCAGGCCAATGCCAATCCCAATGGTTCAACCAGCAATATCGCGGGGATCTGCAATGAGGGCCGGAATGTGTTCGGGATGATGCCTCACCCTGAGCGCGCCACCAGTGACGCTCTTCATAATATCGATGGTAGAAAAATTCTTGAGGCTTTCACTCTAATGAACTAGTCCAATGAAGTCAGCATTCCTCGCAATAGCAACCGCTTTGCTTTTACCTTTCTGCGTTAGTGGCCAGATGATCGAAGATCCTACTACCTGGACATATGAAGTAAAAAAAACGGGTGATCAGGAATATGATCTCATTTTTAAGGTTGAATTGAAAGAAGGCTGGCATGTCTTCTCCCAGGATCCGGGCGACGAATTTCTCATCCCCCCTTCTTTCAGCTTCAACGAATCCAACCTGAAAAAGCTGGGCAAGGTAGCGGAAGAAGGCATGCTGAAGACGGAGACGATCGAAGGATTTGATAAGCCTGTGCGCTATTTTGAAGGCACTGCAAGATTTATACAGAAGGTTAAAGCCAGAGCAGGCTCAAAGATCGAAGGGGAACATGAGTATCAGGTGTGCAACGATCGTATGTGTCTTCCTCCCAAAACAAAATCATTTGTATTTCGACTCCCGTAACTCTTAATGGTTTGGTAAAGTTCCCAGTGCCTCCAACGCTTACGCACTAAAGTTCTTTCTTCTCTTTCCAGAAATATCTAACTTCCCCACCATGCTGAAGCTCAGATTCCTCCTGATTTTCCTGATCCTTGGTTTTACAGGCACTGTTCACGGTCAGATTATCGCTGATCCCACCACCTGGACTTATGAGGTAAGGAAACAGAATGACAGCATTTTCAATCTCGTTTTCAAGCTTAGTCTCAAAGAACACTGGCACATCTGGGCATTGAATCCCGGAGGCGACGGATTACAGTTGCCGCCTGAGTTCAGTTTCGAAAAATCACCGGATTATGAACTGGTTGGCCAGGTAAAGGAAAAGGGTACAAATAAGGTGACCGGTGAAATGGACGGCGTTGACGGAGTGGTTACCTACTATCTGGATAGGGTAGAGTACACCCAGTCCGTAAAGGTGTTTGCTAATACGACGATTAAAGGGAAGCATGAATACCAGGTTTGTGATGAAACCATGTGCCTCCCTCCAAAACGGAAATCTTTCTCATTCAATATTTCGGAACTTCCCTCATCCGTACCACCAGTCGCGGATACGGCATTGGCAGCTCAGGCGGATTCAGTTTCTAAGATCGTCCCGGATACCATGGGTATCACTGAGAATGATGGACCAGAAGGGCCTCTCGACGAAGGCAGCGAAAAGCAGGAGCGGCGTTCGAGGCTCTGGTTATTCCTGATGGCGCTTGGCGGTGGTATCGCTGCTGTACTAACCCCCTGTGTTTATTCTATGATCCCCATCACTGTCAGCTTTTTCACCAAAAGGAGCAAGACGCGTGCAGAGGGTATCAGGAATGCGCTCTGGTATTCCCTTTCCATCATTATTATCTTCACGATTCTGGGTGTCCTGATCTCCGTATTCTTCGGCGCCAATGCGCTGAATAATCTTTCAACTAACTGGATCGCGAATCTTTTCTTCTTCCTGATCTTCGTCATTTTCGGTATATCGTTCCTCGGGGCTTTTGAAATCACCCTGCCTTCTTCGTGGACAAGCAAAACGGATAGCAAGGCCGGTATCGGAAGCTTCGCCGGTATTTTCTTCATGGCGCTCACGCTGGTGATCGTTTCCTTCTCCTGCACCGGACCTATTGTCGGTCCACTATTGGTGCTCGCCGGTCAGGGCGGAATGGCAGGTCCGATTCTGGGCATGGCTGGTTTCTCTATCGGGTTGGCCCTTCCTTTCGCTGTGTTCGCTGTGTTCCCGGGCATGCTGAATAAGATGGCATCCTCCGGTGGATGGCTCAATCAGGTGAAAGTCGTTCTTGGCTTTCTGGAATTGATGCTTGCTCTGAAGTTCCTGAGCAATGCCGATCTGGCCATGGGCTGGAGATTGCTCGACCGTGAGATCTTTATTGCCATATGGATCGTGCTGGCGGTACTTCTTGGATTCTATCTGCTTGGCAAGCTGAAGCTTTCCCACGACGATGCCTCACCCAAAAATATTTACGGACAGGAGTATGTGTCTATCTTTAAGCTGTTCCTGGCAATTGCTTCTTTCACTTTCGCTGTTTACCTCCTGCCCGGGATGTGGGGAGCGCCTCTCAATGGCATGAGCCAGTTCCTGCCTCCGATGGGTACCCAGGATTACATCGTTAGCCAGGGCGGAGGGTCCGCTGCAGGCCACGGATCAGAGCATTCTGGTGTAGCGCCAAAGAAATTCGTTCAGGAAATGAAGATGTATGAACCTCCTGTTGTGATTCAGCATGGCCTGGTAACTTATTTCGACTATGATGAGGCGCTAGAGGCGGCCAAAGTGATCAGGAAACCGGTGATGCTGGATTTTACGGGTATCAACTGTGTCAACTGCCGCAAGATGGAATCGCAGGTCTGGAGCCACCCGGAAGTGATGAGAAGGCTCAAGGAAGACTTCATTGTAGCCTCACTGTACTGCGACTATGACAAGATCGATCTTCCTAAGGACAAGCAGTTCTTTTCAAAGGAACTGAATGCGCAAATAGTGACTGTTGGCGACTGGAACGAACATCTTCAGGCTTCTAAGTTTAATTCGAATTCCCAGCCATTCTACTTCTTCGTGGATGAGAATGGACTGAAGCTGGTCGAGGAAGGATATTCTTATGATCCGAATGTTGAAAGGTTTATTGCCCATCTGGACCGTGTGAAACAGGCTTACGAACAATTGGCAAGCCGGTAAGATAAACCGGAACAAGTAGTCGAATGATTCAGGATCTCCAACTGGCACTCCTTCCGGCCGATGCCGCAGATGATGCTTCGATTCGCAGGTTTATTGCCCTTGAGCTCGACCTGGCGCCAGATCGGATCTCTGGGTTTCATATTAATAAACGCTCCATCGACGCCAGGAGTCGCCAGGCAAAGTTCATCCTGCAGGTTACCGTTTTCATAGATGAACCTGTCCAGCCTTTAATTCCTTTTGATCCCCAACTACAGAATGTCAGCAATAAGCCATCCGTGCTGATCGCAGGTGCGGGCCCTGCCGGTCTGTTTGCAGCGCTCCGGTTGATCAGCCTCGGACTAAAGCCGGTCATCATTGAGAGAGGAAAGGACGTGCGCAGCCGTAGAAGAGACCTTGCGGCAATGAATAAAGAAGGCGTCGTAAATCCTGAGTCTAATTATTGTTTCGGAGAGGGTGGTGCAGGTACCTACAGCGATGGCAAGCTCTACACACGCGCTACCAAACGGGGGGATGTCAAAAGGATATTGCAGCTATTCGTTCATTTCGGTGCAGATCCCCGGATACTTTATGAGGCTCACCCTCATATCGGCACGAATAAGCTTCCACACATTATCACAGCTATGCGGCAGCAGATCGTGGAATGTGGTGGCGAGGTGCATTTTGATACGAAGCTGACGGGTATCGTACTTGAAGGTGATCGCTTCTCCGGCATCGTAGTAAACGATAACACGACGATCAGGGCAAAGTCGCTGATCCTTGCTACAGGTCATTCCGCCAGGGATATTTTCAAACTCCTGCAGGAGAAGGGAATCGCTATCGAATCCAAGCCGTTTGCCCTGGGTGTCCGGATCGAACATCCTCAGCATCTGATCGACCAGGCTCAATACCGTTGCGAGGTACGGGATCCATTCCTGCCTCCGGCAAGCTATTCCCTCGTCTCGCAACAGGGCGGCAAAGGTGTCTTCTCTTTCTGCATGTGTCCGGGTGGGATCATTGCTCCTGCCGCCACCGCCCCGGGAGAGATCGTGGTCAATGGCTGGTCGCCCTCCAAACGAAACAATCCGTTTGCCAATTCCGGTACAGTAGTGACTGTGGACCAGAATGATTTTTCGGACTTCGGGTTCGAAGGTCCGCTGGCGGGTCTGCAATTCCAGCAGATGGTGGAACAGAAGGCTTACGAGGCTGGGGGAGGGAAGCTGGTTGCACCGGCACAGAGGCTGGTTGACTTTGTCGATGGGAAGCGCTCCTCAACCCTCCCGGAGTGTTCTTACCTGCCCGGAATCCGGTCTGTACAGCTCAGAGAGGTGCTGCCGCTTATTGTCTGGCAACCGCTGCAACACGCCATCAGGGATTTTGGGAAGAAGATGAGGGGCTATTTTACCAATGAGGCAGTCCTCGTTGCAACAGAATCCCGCACCAGCTCGCCTGTACGAATCCCAAGGGATAAGACCTCCTTTCAGCACCCTCAGATCAAAGGTCTTTTTCCCTGTGCGGAAGGAGCCGGGTACGCAGGAGGCATCGTATCCGCCGCAATAGATGGTGAGAACAGTGCTCAGGCTGCTGCAACACTATACGGCGGGGAATAGTTTTTTAGTTAAGGTCGTGTGAACCGTCTGGAAAGAGACGGCAGATTATTAACCAAAAAACTTATTCTATGAAAAGAACTTTTACGCTTCTAACGTTACTCCTGTCCGGCAGTCTGGTAGCAAACGCCCAGATCTATTTCAACTTCGACACTGCCGCACCAACAAGTAATTCAGAGACAAACATTTCTGTCGACTCTGTACGTCATGGAAACAATAACGGCACCACTGCTTTACGCACAACAAGTGCCGCTTCCAACAACTATCCGGAAGCTTCCGGAACCTGGAACGCAGGCGCTGCCGCATTTACGGGCGGCTTCGATCCCGCAAACAGCACCTACTTCGAAGTTGTTCTTGATCCCCAGAACGGGAACTCCGTAGTACTTACAGGGATTTCTTTCGGAAGCCGTTCTACCTCAACAGGGCCGCAGGCTTTTGCAGTCCGTTCCAGCGTCGACAATTTTGCAGGTGTCCTGACGACCGGCTCACTCAACAATAACTCGAGCTGGTCTAATACAGGAGTTCTTCCCATGACCCTGGCTGGTGTGGCCGGTATCCCTGTTATTCTCAGGATTTATGGATTCAATGGTTCAGGTAACCCTTCTGCCAACACCGCCAACTGGCGTATAGACGACCTTACACTCTATACGGTCACGTTGCCCATTACACTGGTCTCTTTCGATGGAACCGTGAATGGCGATCAGGTGAAATTGCAGTGGGTGACCGGCACCGAAGTCAATGCCGATAGATTCGAGATCGAGAAAGGCACCGACGGTCTTCGTTTCGAGACTATAGGCTCCCTGGCGGCGAAGAATGAAAACTCCAGTACCTATAGCTTTGAAGATAAACTCAGCAATGCCAGTTACTATCGCCTTAAAATGGTGGATAAAGATGGCTCTTTTGCCTATAGCAAAGTGCTGAACTTACGGGCGACTAAAGGTGGAGCAGTGACGCTCTTCCCGAACCCTGCCCGGGAAGCGCTCTATGTACAATTACCGGCCGATGCTCAGGCATTGATCAAGGTTTATGCAGTTGACGGCCGGACTGTAATGACACATTCGGCGAATACTGCGAGCGGACCGGTAAAGCTGGATATAGGGAATCTGCATGCAGGCAGCTACTTCCTCGTGGTGGACCAGGGAAGTGAACGCAGTAGTTTTAAATTCTTCAAGAACTAGTCAGAAGAGGGGCTCCGTTGAGGGCCCCTTTTTTTATCCTTTCTGCCGCCCTTTGATAATCTGGTCCCGGACCCTGGCCTGGTTGCGCCAATGCGCACTGAGGATGATCATTCCTGCCAGGATGATGATGAGGATCTGGGCGCCTGAATAAGGTGGTCTTTCATCGCGAAAAATGAGGTCGAAAACAGGACGGATCAGTGCCAGCATCGCGCCGAACATGACCATTGCATAGCTGGCTTTTACTTTGAAAGGGCGATCTTCCTCTGTGCCCGATATGGCCCAGAGGGTCAGTGCCAGCACGAACAGCGACTCGATACCGTAAGTGAGATGTATCTTTTCCACCCAGGGGAATTCCCGGAGGATGGTATTCTGAAGCAGCAGGATGATAAAGGCGACAAATGTCAGCACTTTACCGATCGTCTTTACTACTGGTGGAAACAGCGGAAGCTCAGGCATCATCTGGCTAAGATACTACTCAAACAGGAAAACTCCTGCGCTAGACCTCGGCTACGGACATCCAGTATTCGAAGAAGCTTTTGATCTTTTTGCGCGTCAGATCATAGTCACTGGGCTTTTCGATAAAAGATATGGCTCCGGCCTCGTAAAACCGGGCTACCTCCCGGTTGTCTGCCATATCGCTGAGAATAACGACAGGTATCGAAGCGTAGAGCGACGACTTCAGCTTTTGAAGTAAAGCGAGCGCGTCATCGGGCATACTCTGGCTATTCATCATGATCATTTTCGGCCGTTGATTATGTTCCAGGAAGGGAAAGAGCTCAGAGCTCCTTGTGAGAAACTTTATTGCTGTTCTGATTTCCAGATCCTGCAGACAGCCTTCCGTCAAAACACGATCGTCTTCGTCTGGTTCCAGCATCAGGAAGTACTCATCACTGTTTTTCATATAGGGGTGTTAATCCGTAAAATTACGAAACCCTGCTGGCGAAACGATCGGATTTTCACACATGGTTGGATAATGCATGTTGTTATCCACAGCCGGTTACAGGGAAAGATCATGAAGCATTGAACCTGAATAGGAAAACAGGATTTAGCTGAGATATGGGCTGTGGAAAACCCGTATCTGGCAGAAGATTCTGATCCGGATGATCAGGAGTATTCAACGGGAGACAGCTTCCCATACCCGTTGCGTGTCGGTGTTACCGGCTGGACCTCTAACAGATTCAAAATCACCCCGGAGCAGTTTGAGCGCATACTTTTCCCTGTGGATTTCGGCTTTGGTCCGGTATCCCAGGCTGCGGAATACAGGAAGTGGCGGGCACCAACCCTGGATAGCGTGCTGCAGGAAGAACAGGAGTACGATAGCCGGGAAAATCAGCCACCAGGGACTGAAGGTGATCGCCAAAGCAAGACCTGTCAGAGCGACGATGGGCATGTTGACCTCCAGAACCCGTTCGATATCCCATTCAGCATCCAGTTCTTCGATCCTCTGGAAGATGGCAGGAGTGCCGGCGTTGGCGAGCTGCGATATCCGTCCGATCGTCTTCTGATCGATCTTGCTGTTCTTTTTGTCGGATGTATTCCGTCTGACCCGTTCTTCCATGGCTGGTAGTTGATTTGGTTAGTGATACGCCTCTCATGGGAAGCAATTAAGAGGAATAGCTCAAAACATATGCCCTTGCGCTTATAGTCCTTTGTTGCCTTTAGCCAGCAATGGGAGGAAGCAGCGTGTGATTTTACGTTAATTCGTTTCTGCAATCCCTGAAAATCCCTATTATTGCACTCCATTTTCGGCCCCGTAGTTCAATGGATAGAATAGAAGTTTCCTAAACTTTAGATCCAAGTTCGATTCTTGGCGGGGCTACTTTACGGGAAGGGTGCGCAGAAATGCCACCCTTTTCTTTTTCCCATCCGCTGAAACCCGTGGACCGCCTGTTTCCCTGGCGAGTTGTTCCTCAGCAGCGCTCGATTCGTTTCCGGGTGG
>JAEYQO010000124.1 GCA_023409975.1 Bacteroidota bacterium
GCAGATGATGGCTACCCGGCATGGAGACGGCAAAAGCTGGTGGCTACTAAAACAGGCCAGTGATACGAATATGGTTTACAAGTTCCTTATCACCGCAGATAGTATTTATGGACCGTTTGTTCAAGGGTTCTCTGAACCTCATTTTACCAAATGGGACGTGTCAGGACAATCACAGTTTAGCCAGGACGGGACGCTATATGCGACGACCTGCAGGGGTGCCGGTAAGATATTTGTGGCTGATTTTGATCGTTGCAGTGGAGATCTGAGTAATCCAAGAGTTTTTGATCTGCCTGCTTATACATTTATCAAACCATGGGATAACACCCCGTTTGTGGATTCCTTTTCCGAAGGGCTCTGTTTTTCCCCCAATGGCTGGTTCATATATTTGAGCAGCTACTATCACATTCACCAGCTCGACCTTCAGGATAACGACCCGAATACCCGATGGTATAAAGTCGCGGACCTTGACACAACAATAGATTTCTTTCAGAGTTATTCATCTCTTGCCCTGGCACCCAACAATAAGGTGTACATCGGCAATTGGGCAGGCTTCAGTGGTCAGATGAGCGCCATTAATGAACCGGATGAAAAAGGGGCAGCCTGTGAGTTTTGTCCGAGATGTTTACGATTTCCAAAGTATCAGTTTCAAAGTGTGGGTGTTACACAGCCGCCCTGCATGCCGAATTATAAACTCGGTGCTACCAACCCGCCCTGCTGGCCCATGGGAATTACCCCGGTAGAGAAGGAGATACCCATCAGGATCTACCCTAATCCCGCCAATGACATGGTTCACATCGAATATGCAGAACCGGGTCTTCTCGAGTTAATTGATCTTACAGGCCGGGTGTACAGAAGCATACGATTGGAGGAACAAATGGGAAGTTATACTGTCGATATCAGAGATGCTGTACCGGGCTTATACATCTATCGCTGGCTGGTGGATGGGCAACCGAAGGAAAATGGTAAGCTGATGATTGGCAGGTAAAGGTACCGATACGGGTCCACGAAAGGGCAGGTATTTGCAACTGTAGCAGATACCATACTGTAGTTCTACCTTTGCTATATGCGTAAGCTGGCCTCAGTTATCGTTCGTTCCTTCCTGCAGGGATTACTGATCTTAAGTCCTATTGCGATCACCGCCTATGTCATCTATGTGGTGTTCGACGGCGTAGATAGCCTCGTACCATGGGTACCCCGCGGACTGGGCTTTGTCATAATCATTTCGACAGTGACTGTGATCGGATATCTGGGTACGCGCTTCTTTGTTGGGAAAATGCTATTCGATGCTTTTGATTATCTGCTCGAACATATTCCCGGTATCAAATACATTTATTCCTCTATCAAAGACGTGATGGATTCCTTCGTGGGCGATAAGAAGCGTTTTAATAGACCAGTCTGGGTCCGCACCAACGAAACGCCCGAAGTCTGGCGAATTGGTTTCATGACGCAAAACGATATGTCTTATCTGGGAATGCCTGGTAAAGTTGCGGTCTATCTCCCCCATTCCTATGCGATTTCAGGTTGGGTAATCATTGTGGATCCAGTACAGGTGAAACCGGTAACTGAAATGAACGCAGCAGAAGCTATGAAATTCGCTGTAAGTGGCGGGATCACAAGTAAGGAGGACGAGCGAAAATGAATACCGATTTCGAAAAATGGATCAATTTCGGATCCGGACCTGCTGCATTGCCCCAGGAGGTATTACAGGAAGCCTCAGAAGCAATCATAAATTACCGGAATACGGGCCTCTCAATTCTTGAAATCCCGCACCGGGGCAAATTATTCAATGAGATACTGGAGGAAGCCAATGCTCTGGTGAAAAGACTATGTGCGCTCGATGATGCATTTGAAGTGCTCTGGTTACAGGGGGGCGGCAGAATGCAATTTTCTATGATTCCGATGAATTTTTTACGGAGAGAAAAAACCGCTGCATTCATTGAATCCGGGCACTGGTCGGAAGAAGCCTGCCAGTATGCCAGATACTATGGGAATACAGAAGTAATCGCGAGTTCCAAAAAAGACCGGTTCAGGTCTCTTCCAGATCTTCCGGATACTTTTCCTGCAGACCTGGCCTATCTTCACCTTACCACAAACAATACCATCTTCGGAACGCAACGGCCCGAACTTCCGGAAATGCAGGTGCCTCTCGTGGCCGATATGAGCAGTGATATCTTTAGCAGAAAGCGCAGGTATAGCAGTTGCTCACTGTTCTATGCCGTCGCGCAGAAAAACCTGGGTCCCGCGGGTGTTACACTTGTAGCCGTCAGGAAAGATTTTCTTCAAAAGGCAAGGATCGATCTGCCACCGTTTTTAAGTTTTATTCAGCAGGTCTCAATGAACTCACTGGTCAATACACCACCGGTATTTGCCATTTTTGCGTCACTGCTGATGCTCCGCTGGACCAGCCGGCGGGGGATCGATCAACTGGAGCAGGAAAGCATTCTGAAGTCAGACCTGCTGTATTCAGAGCTGGAACGAAACACCTTATTTAAGCCTTACGTTTCCGAACAGTCTCACAGAAGCAGGATGAATATCTGCTTCAATGCGGTCAAAGATGGAATTGAAGAAGGATTTTTGGATTTTTGTGAGCGCAACCGCGTCACTGGCATCAGGGGCCACCGGTCCACGGGTGGCTTCAGAGCATCGCTCTATAACGCCATCACGGTACAGGATGTACGAAAGCTGATCAGCCTGATGCAAGAGTATGAACACAACAATATTGAAACCAGATAAAGAACTATATGGCTAAAATCATTCCCTTCAGAGGGCTAAGACCAGGAAAGGAGATCGCACCGAAACTGGCAACGCTTCCATACGACGTAGTCAACGTTGAAGAAGCCAGAAAGTACAGTAACAATCCTCATCATTTCTATCACGTAACCCGCTCAGAGATAGATCTTCCCGAGGGTGTAGACGTCCACAGTGAAGCGGTTTATCAGAAGGCAAAAGAGAATCTTGCCAAACTGAGGGAGCAGGGTACGATGCATCAGGACGAGCAGCCTTGTTACTATATCTATGAACTCGTCATGAATGGCCGTTCACAAACAGGACTCATCTGTGGTTCTTCCTGCGACGATTATTTCAGTGGTGTTATCAAGAAGCACGAATTTACCCGCCCTGAAAAGGAGCTTGACAGGATCAATCATATCAAAGCTACAGGCGCACAAACAGGGATCGTTTTTTTGGCTTATAAGGATGAAGCAAGCGTACAGCAGATCATTGCTGACTGGAAACAGAATAATCAACCGGAATATGATTTTGAAGCCGAAGATGGTGTTCGTCATATCTTCTGGGTAGTGAATGATCAAAAGAAAGTGGAGGCTATTACGGAACTTTTTGAGACCAATGTACCCTGCACTTATATAGCTGACGGTCATCATCGTGCTGCTTCAGCCGGGAAGGTTTGCAAGGAAAAACGTGATGCCGCCGGTGACTTCACGGGAGAAGAGTCTTTCAACTATTTCATTACGTGCATTTTTCCGTCCAGTCAGCTTGAGATCATGGATTACAATCGGGTAGTTACTGATCTGAACGATCTGAATCCTGATCAGTTTGTTACGGCACTTACTGAGGATTTTGAGGTGGAAACAATAGGTACAGCTTCCTATAAGCCAACCCAGCCTCATGAATTTGGAATGTACCTGAACGGAAAGTGGTACAAGCTGACCGCCCGCGAGGGTGCCTATACCACTGATCCAATTGGTGTATTGGACGTGACTATACTTCAGGAAAACGTGCTTTCGAAACTGCTTGCTATCTATGATCCGCGAACGGATAAGCGTGTGGATTTTGTAGGTGGAATCCGTGGACTGGATGGGTTGAAGCAAAGAGTAGACAGTGGAGATATGGCTGCAGCATTTGCCTGCTATCCCGTATCTATCCAGCAACTCTTCGATATAGCTGATGCTGGTGAGGTGATGCCGCCCAAGAGTACCTGGTTTGAGCCAAAGCTCAGGGACGGACTTGTGGTGTATCTGATCGACTAACAGATCATCCTCCGGATACCGTTGAAAAAACTAAAGCCCGCGCAAGCGGGCTTTGTTCTTCCATGTATGCAAGACAACTATTGCTGAGTAGCAGTGTAAATAACGTCAGTAGTATAAGTTCCGGCAGGATAGGCAAAGCCAGGCGTTGCTTTATACTTCACAGAGAAAGTCTGGTTGCCACCATTGCTGGCATTTGTGATCAGGTTCTGAACATTTGCAGAAAGAGCTTTGTAACTGCTGCTGCTGAAGCCCTGTCCTAATTGTCCGCCGGTATTGTTATCGGTGATCTGTAAGCCCAGTACGGAAGCAGGCATATTAGAAGTGTAGCTGGTTCCGCCGTTGGAATACATAAAGTTGTTATTGTTGGTCTTTACAGTAACGGTAAAGTTTTTATTCGACCGGACACGCAGTTGCTGTTCGGTGCTTTCTACTCCATTGGCATAATGGCTGACCGTTGTAAAGGGCAGGGTAACTGTTGTTCCGTTTGCATTGTTTGTACTAACGAAGGAGATCTCCAGAGCGTTGCTCAGACTCAGTTGCACAGTTTGCGTAGCGGTACTGGAAGCATTCTGCGTGTTCTGTGCCTGAGCTGCTGTTGTCAATCCGATGAAAGCTGCTGCGATGATGATCCTTTTCATGTTTTGTTGTTTTGTGTTTTTGTTTCGTTTGATGATGCAAAGATTCACCTGCTGGCAAGATCTTACAACGAAAACGGCCCGCTTAACGCTGATTTTGCAAGCAGTTAACGAGGCATTAAGAAGTGAAGGAATTCTTGTAAACCAGACAATTCCGTCCGCAGAAAGCGAAACCTAAGGTTTATACGGGGTTTGACCGACACCAATAGGAAACCAGTACGACGTATGTCCGACACCGTTCCCTTGTCTTATGCAACTTAGTTGGAACCTACAAGGAACCTACAAGGAAGGTACAAGGAACCTTGAAGGGCTTTGGCTGGTTCTGGGTTGGTTGATCATCTGTAGTTCGTAGCTGAGCCCTCTTATGCTTTAGATGAAGAGTTGACCCTGAGTCAATGTTTCAGGTTCCTGGTTGGACAGAGGCGCTTTTTCAGGATTGCACATGAACTTTGTAAACTAATCAATTGGGTGATTCCTTTGGTATCCCAATCTTTTAGATGTCAATTTTCCCCGGATGATAGTGATTCTGGAATCGCCAGCAAAGAGAAAGGCATCGCAATCATATAGGTTTCAGTCTGAAAACTGAAGTAAACCTGTGATGCGTCACTGTCGATAAAGAATTCATCGACAGGATTATCCTTTAGTAAGCCACCGATATATACGCGCTCCAGGAGTTTCAGCTCCGGGTCGTAGATGTTCACATAGGCGTCCTGCTCCAACCTGTATGCGATGAAGACCTGACCATCCTTTCGGACTGAGGAACTCAGAACTGTCAGATATTCTTTTCCTTTCTGGCTTTTATAAGCGACTAAATATCTGTGATAGTCGACAGTATCGATAATGGCCGCGCTTCGGCCATTTTCTATATCCCTGATCTCATTTCCAAAACGTGTCAGTACATAAGGATAGCTACTGAGTTCAGGAGAAAGTTCGTTTTCGAAATATTTTGTCCGGTAGATTTCAGGAAGGTCGTCCTGATACTGCCGGATGGGACGATAGCTTTTATCTGCAGGATCCAGCTCGTAAAGTGTTATATAGGATATTGATTGATGCGGATCTTTTTTGAGCAAATTATCAAACCAGATTCCATGAGTAAAAGTCAGAAAGCGATTATCGCCAGCATAAACAAACCGTGCAGCGTAATTGTCCAGCGTATCTTCACTGGCAAAATTCACGGGATATATTTTTGGAGTATCACTATCGATTGTAAAATGCGCTACAGCCTTCCGGATTTCGTAATGGAAACTATCTCTGATTATGGTCGGTTGAATATATTCGAACATTCCAATAAGGTTTTCATTCGGCGTCAAATAAGCCCAGGAATAACGGGGTTTAAAACCAAGTCCATTTGTAAGCCGGAAACCTTTTTGAACGAAGGCCAGACTATCAGATGTGCTTAGATTCTTTACCAATTCATTAAAGTCAAATTCGCTCGATCTGAATTTTTTTACAGGACGGTAGTCTGTTTTGTCATATAAGTCTATCCGGCTCAACCTGGAATCAAAAACTGAAAGGTATTTGTCAGAAAAGTATAAATGTGCTCTATTGGTAACTGGAAGTTTCTGAAGAAGTGTTTCAATTTGTGTTCGTATCGAATCGGGTTGAAGAGATTTAAGGTTGCCTTTAGATACAAGTGACCCATGCTGATCATACAGGAACCAATTCGAGGTGGACCCCGGATTGGCTGTAGCTACATACTTATCATACATCTGATTGTTGAACACATACCTGAGTCTCAGATCCTGAATACCGGCGAGGTACTCAATTTCAGCAGAGTCAGCTCTTAGATGATCTTTGAATATTGCCATGATGGGCAGGTAACTATGAAACTTAGCCATTTGAGATAGGTATGCTCTGCAACTGACGCATTCACCCGGGACGATATTCAGGACAATTGATTGTGCCTTAAGGGGATGGACACCTCGAGACAGTAACGCAACCAATAGAATGAATAAGAGTTTTGACGGTTTCATGAGTACGAACAGTGTATGTACCAAAATAATTATTCTTTAGAGATAATTGGAATTGATCAGCCAACTATCCCAGCGTCCGTACTCCCTTTTACCCCGTAACTTTGATCTAAACTCAAGATCATGCAGTACAGAAGAATGGGAAAGTCAGGTCTCCAGTTGAGCGTATTATCCTTTGGCTCCTGGGTGACTTTTGGAAAACAGATCGACGATAGTGCATCGGAAAGACTCATGTCCGTTGCTTATGATAAGGGTATCAATTTTTTTGACAACGCGGAAATCTATTCACGCGGTGAATCCGAAAAAATGATGGGCCGGATCCTGAAGAAGACGAAATGGGAGCGATCCTCCTTTGTAGTCTCCAGTAAGGTGTTTTTTGGGTGGAGAGGTGAGCAGAATAGGCCTAATCAGACGGGTTTGAGCCGTAAGCATATCATGGAAGCCTGTCATGAAGCGCTCGAACGTTTTCAACTGGATTATCTCGATCTCTATTTCTGCCACAGACCGGATAAGAACGTACCTATGGAAGAAGTGGTGCGCACTATGAATATACTCATTCAGCAGGGAAAGATCCTGTACTGGGGTACGTCTGAATGGAGCGGTGCAGAGATCGTAGAAGCGCATATGATCGCGCGTCAGCTTGGACTGGAACCTCCTGCGGTTGAACAACCCGAATACAACCTCTTCCAGCGATTCAAAATGGAAGTGGATTATTATACCGTTTTTAAGAACCTTGGTATGGGTACCACAATCTGGAGTCCACTCGCCTCAGGACTGCTGACTGGAAAATACAACGACGGTATACCGGAAGGGTCACGACTTGCACTGGAAGGTTTTAGCTGGCTGAAGGACCGGACGCTGACAGAACAACGTGTAGCCAGCGTCAGGGAGCTTACCAAACTGGCTGCGAAGCTTAACACACCCATGTCAACACTGGCAGTTGCCTGGTGTATCCGCAATCCCAATGTAACAACGGCCATTCTGGGGGCTACCCGCGAAGAACAACTTCGGGAGAACCTGAAAGCACTGGATGTTTTGCCATTATTGACAGAGGATGTGCTGGAGGAGATAGAGAACATTATGCAGACAAAACCACTGGCGCCGGCATACTAAAAATCGCCTGGCGCAGTTTTATTAGCTCCTGATCGATATACCTGGGTTTCAATGCCGGTAAACAGAATCAGGAGCTATTTTCGTTTGTTAGTGAATGCAGGAAAGGAATTTGCTGCAGACAATGTCGTTAAGCTAAGCGCTTCACTGGCCTATTACACTGTATTCTCCATCGGTCCCCTGTTTCTGGTGATCATTTCTCTGGTGGGACTCTTTTTCGATGAAAGACGTGTTACTTCAAACATCCGCTACCAAATTTCCAATATGCTGGGTCCCGAGGGTGCGCAAGGCATTATGAACATTATCGAGAAGATGCAGGCCCAGACTGATCCGGCACGCTTCAGTATTATCGGGCTGGTTATTCTGGTCTTTGGTGCTACTACCATCTTTGCCGATATTCAGGATTCGATCAACTACATCTGGTCCATCAGAGCGAAGCCTAAAAAAGGCTGGCTTAAATTTTTGAAGAACCGGCTGCTATCCTTTTCGATGGTGGCAGGCATCGGTTTCCTGCTTCTGGTCTCCCTTCTGCTGAATACCCTTATGGATCTTTTAATGGACTACCTGAGGCAATTGTTCGTGCAGGAAGTTCTGACAGGGATACGGATCGTTGGCAACCTGGTGCTTTATGCTGTAATATCATCACTATTTGCAGTGATCTATAAGGTACTTCCGGACGCGCAGATCCGATGGAAGGATGCTTTTGTAGGAGCTACATTCACCGGTTTACTTTTTCTTTTTGGTAAGTTCCTGATAGGTTTTTATCTCGCCAGTTCTGATCCCGCCAGTACCTATGGTGCCGCTGCCTCAGTGATCATCATTTTATCCTGGGTCTACTATTCATCCATCATCTTATATTTCGGGGCGGAGTTTACCAAAGTATATGCGCTCACTTTCGGTAGTGGCATTACGCCAAACGAAACGGCCGTATTCATCATTAAGCAGGAAGCCAAAGAATTGCCGGAGCGAGCCCAAGTGAAATCAAAAGACCTGCTTCACGGCATTGATCCGGATGAACCTGAATAGCAACATCAAAACGCCTCCCAGGGCAGCGAGAATTATAAGCTGAATCACCCAGAACAGCGGAAGCATCTGGACGACAAAACCACCTATTACGAGTAGCAGAGCATAGCCAATAAATCTGAAAGCCCAGAGCGGCCGTTTTTCCAGGCTGGTCTGTCGCTGTGAAAAAAGGATAAACGCCAGGGCTAACACAGTCTGAGTCACAAATGCGGTGGCCGCAGCTCCAATCGCTGCATACTGAGGGATTAGCAGAAAGTTCAGTCCGAGATTGATCACCACTCCTGTGAGCGCAATCCTGTTCAGCAGTTTCAGGCTCCCGTTCGCTGTAAGAAGGGTGGAATATATATTGGAAAGACTAAACGCGGGAAATGCCAGCATCAGCAAGCTGAAAACGATTCCATCTGTTTCAGTAGCATGACTGTACAGCGCCTGCATGATGTGATCGCTGAAAAAGATACCGCTTATGGCCACCAGGAGGGAGGCTGGAAGCAGCAGGTTGACACACAATTCCACGATGGGACGTACGGCCTCCTTCTTTGCCAGCATCCTTCCAAAAACCGGAAGTAGCATGGTGGCCACCATCAATCCAAACATGTTCCCCACATCCAACAGACGATACGCAGCCGCGTAAATGCCGGCCTGTTCCTTACCGGCTTCTCCGGAAAGACGTTCCACGAGCATCATATCAGCTCTGGTATAGATCGACATCAGGAAAATCAGTACAGCATAGGGCATGCTCTGTCTTACAATCGAGAGGACCTTAGGAGCATTTAAGGAAAAACGCAGAGGCACCCTCGCAATCTTTTTCAATAGGATGATCCCTATCAGAAAAGCCAGCCCGTAGCAAACGATCTGTGCCTGAATAAACCACTCAATACGAAAGGCTTCAGCAGTCTGGGGAAGAAACAGCAAGGCCCCGCAGACAATGATCATAAGACTCCGGTCGACTACAGACAGGACACCATCGGCTTTGAACTTGTGCAGACCGGAAGCATTGCTCCTTACAAACAGCATGATGGAATTAAGAGACTGAATCAACAGTACACCAAACAGTAGCCCCAGTTCCCGGCCACTATAACCGAAAGCCAGGCCGATCAGGCAAACAATCAGAAGATATAGCACGCTCAATAACACCCGCGCGGTGAGCATAGCCGGGAAAAGCGTTTTGATCTTTCCCGGAAACTGAGCCAGGGTGCGACTATTATAATTGTTGATCCCAAAGTCCAGCAGAATCTGAAACACAAGTCCCAGATTAAAAAGGGCCTGGTAGATGCCATACTCTTCATGACCCACCCTGTTCTGCACATTGCGGTCGATCAGGAAGATCCAGACTGGTTTGATCAGCAGGTTTACAGCGATGATAAACAATAAGTTCCTGGCGAAAAACCTGCGCATGAGGCTCGAAAGATATTGTCAGGTCTAAAACCACAAAATTATATTTTTGCGCCCAATGCGCATTGCTGTCAATACAAGGCTGCTTTTGAAGGGCAAGCTGGAGGGAATAGGCTGGTACACCAATGAGACATTGAAGAGAATCGTCCAGGCTCACCCTGAACATGAATTCATTTTCTTCTTCGACAGGCCCTACGACCCATCCTTCGTTTTTGCTGACAATGTTACTCCCGTCGTCGTCGGACCACAGGCAAGACACCCGGTCCTGTTCTATACCTGGTTCGATCTGCGCCTGCCATACATGATGAGGAAGTACAAGGCGGATCTATTTCTGTCCACTGATGGGATGATGTCGCTTCGTTCGGACATTCCCACCTGTGTGGTAATGCACGATCTTGCTTTCGAGCATTATCCGGAACACCTGATTACGAGTCATCGGTATTACTACAGAAAGTTCTCTCCGATGTTTGCCCGCAAGGCGAACCGGATCGTTACCGTCTCGGAATATTCAAAGAATGATATAGCCAGGCGCTATAATATAGACCCCGCTAAAATTGACGTGTCCTACAACGGAGCGCATGAAGAGTATAGGCCCCTGTCATGGGAAGAGAAAGAGGCTGTGAAAGCGGAGTATGCCGAGGGCTGTGAGTACTTTGTATATGCCGGCGCCCTTCATCCAAGAAAAAACATTGTAAACCTTCTGAAGGCCTTCGTGAGGTTTAAAAAGCGTCAGCGTTCTAATATGAAGCTCGTGATGGTAGGCCGGCTTGCGTGGAATTTCAAGGAGATAGTTGAGGCTAAGGAGAAAATGCCTTTCAAAGATGATGTGAAGTGGGTGGGCTACCTCGATGTCAATGAACTGGCCAGAGTTATGGGTGGTGCCTATGCACTCACCTACGTATCTTTATTTGAAGGATTTGGAATACCTATTCTGGAGGCTTTACAGTGCCAGGTTCCAGCGATCATCTCCAACACCTCCTCCATGCCTGAAGTGGGTGGGGCTGCTGCCCTGCTTGCCAATCCGGAGGACCCGGAAGATATTGCCGTGCAAATGGAGAAGCTGTATAAGGATGAGGCACTCCGCGAACAACTGATCAAAGCGGCACCTGAACAGGTGAGCAAGTTCGGTTGGGATAAAACTGCTGCGGTCCTTTGGGATAGTATGATGCAATGCAAAGGGGAGGAAATGTAATTGCCTTTAATATCTTTATGGGAAATCCTTTAGTTTGAAGGTCCCTAAACGTCTCGCCCACCCCGGAAGTCTTTTTGTAGCTTTTTGGTTATTACTCATCCTGATATATGGACCAGCATATAAGGCTGGCTGGTTTACAGATTTCCTCGATACAGTTTACTTAGCCCGGACACAGTCGTTTTCAGATTTCATCAACAGAGCTGGAATCATCAACAAGAGTTTCTACCAGCTGACTCAGATTCTGCTGTATGGTTTAATTCATTTATTCGGCGTAAGCGCGGTTTCATGGCTGCTTCTTTTCACAGGCCTACATGCGTTGAACGGCGTACTGGCTATCCGTTTTTTCAGCCGCTTTCTATCCTTGTTGAACTATAATGGATCCACAGCAGCTATTTTGGGAGTGGTGTTTTTCCTGTTTAATCCGGTTCAGGCGGAGGTACTGATTTGGCGGGCTTCATTTCACTATCTCACGGGATTGGCCATAATATTGCTTATTCTGAACTGGACCATTTCCTGGTTACACAAACCCTCTAGCAGACTTCTGTTGCAGATACTTGTTCTTTTTTTAGCATCAACATTCACGCTTGAAATATTTTATCTTACTCCGGCCTTTGTATGTGTGATCCTGATTGCTCTTTTCTGGTCAAAGTCCATTGATTACAGGCTGTTTATCAAAGGTATTAAGCAGATTTTTCTTCCTTTAGCAGGTATTTGGATAGTTTACTGGATTAGTTTCAATGTAATACATGGTCAATCAATTGCTCATTATGATTTTAACCTGCAGGAGGCTTTTAGCTGGCAAAGCGCAGGTCCGAAGTTGTTGAGGAATCTCGTCCACGTATGGTTTGCGGAGTATTTTTTTCCGGGTGCTATCAGATCGGAGTTTTATAGTGTGGCTGCTGGTAAGGCTGCGCGGTATTTCCTGGCTATAGTAATTCTTTTCACAGTACTCGCAGGTTTTATTCGATTCAGAAAAATGCGTCCTGTTTGGAAGGTGGTCTACACTAG
>JAEYQO010000014.1 GCA_023409975.1 Bacteroidota bacterium
GGATTAGTGACGCCAATTAGTCCCGGAACTGATACAATTACGTATACCGTAGGGGGCAGTAACCCTTGTCCACAAACAGTCTATCACATTGTAAATGTCGTGAATGTTCCTATTGTCGATGCAATTCAAGGGACAGATAGTCTTTGTATCGGACAGGGAGCGATGCTAACAAATACTACCCAAGGGGGAAGTTGGGCCAGTGACAATCCTTCTGTGGCGTCTGTTGATGCCTCAGGATTGGTGACAGGCATTGCCGCGGGGGCAGCAACGATTAGTTACACGGTTGGTGGAGCCATTCAATGTCCAGTGGTAGCCACTAAAACTGTCTATGTTAAATTGCCTCCGGTTGTTAATCCGATAATAGGTGCCTCAAGTGTATGTATCGGAAGTGGAACTCAATACTCAAACACAACACCGGGAGGTATCTGGAGTACCGCAAGCAATGGAATTATATCAAGTATTTCTGCTTCTGGTCTACTCACGACCACTGCTGCAGGGATTGACACGGTAATTTACACTGTAATAAACAGCCTTGGTTGTGTTTCCTTTGCTTTTTATGAAATCGAAATTAATTCACCTCAGATAACGTCAATCTCAGGAGTAGATAGTATATGTTTAGGTACCAATACCCAAATGAACCACGTAGTACCCGGTGGTAGTTGGTCCAATTTCGATGTAAACATTGGGGCAGTGAGTAGCACGGGACTATACAGTTCAATTACACCTGGAATAGACACTGTATATTATCAATATCTTTCGAACGGTTGTCCCGCGCAGACTTATAAATCGATCAACGTTATAGCACCCCCAAATCTAGTTCCCATCATAGGAGATACGGCTCTTTGCATTGGCGAAACCAGTCAGCTTACCGTTTCGGAACCTGGCGGTTTCTGGTCCGGGAATAACAATTCAGTGGCCAGTGTAGACACCAATGGTCAGGTAGTGACTGTAAGTTCCGGCACGGTGACCGTAAACTATACCTTGGTTAGTTCACCAGGTTGTTCAACCGTTTCGAGTAAAATCTTAACAGTCAATGAAGCAATAGTTACTACTTCACAGAACCTCGCGGTACTTACTGCAACGGGTAATCAGAATGGTGCTTTTTACCAATGGATTGATTGTAATAGCGGCAACCAGGAAATCGTCGGTGCAAATGGTCCTGTATTTACAGCCAGCAATAATGGAAATTTTGCTGTGGTTGTTTCATTTATGGGCTGTGTTGATACGTCAATATGTTTATCAGTCACTAGTGTAGGTTTAGAGGAAGTCGGTGATTCTATTGCATCCTTCATTCGTCCTAATCCCGCAACTGATTTTATTGAAATAGGCACACATAAAAGTCTTGCAAAACTGGTACAGTTGATTGATATGCACGGAAGGCGAATTAGAACCGTCTATCCTGAGGAACACTTGACTAGATTAGACGTACGAGATATCGCCAGAGGTATGTACTATATTCATGTAGTTTTTGAAGACCATTCTGAAGTACAAAAGATTGTCTTGCATTAAGGTAATCTCATGCAATACAAAAGATACACATTTGTTTTACTGAGCAAGTGATGTATAGTAATGTTGAAGTGTGCCTCTATCTCGTTTGATACACCAATTTAAAACGAGCGCGATTCACTCAGAACTTCTTGAATGCTTTTAAGAAGCTGTTTGATGAATCACCCCCCCCCTCTTGCTTTTGCATTAAACTCTTTCTAATTTTATTGCAAAGCTTCTGACTTATGAAATCCCTCACCATGCGGTTCACCCTTTGTCCTTGCCTTGCAAATGAATTCACTATAGGAACAAATATGATCATCAGCGAAGGTGTCAGTGTACCGGAAGCTCAGGAATTATTCTGCAACGCTAACACCGCCACTCATGACTAGACAGATCAACACAGGAACGCTGTTAAGGCTTCTGCTGCTTTTCATCTTAATTCCAGTCACCACACTCGCGCAGGTCAATCCCAGGCGTCTGATCTTTTATGAGTTCCCTAATCCACATACACTACCCCTCACAGGGGAAGTCACAACCGATCTGAATGATTCGCTCTGGACGATCTTTCATAATGATTCAGGAACTGCTTTCATGAAGTCCAAAGACGGAATTCACTGGTTTCCCACCAACAAAACTTTCATCCCCGGTGGAAAATTGCTAAGAAGGGCAAACGGAGAGTTATATGCCTACGGGACTCATGGTTATGTATTATTGAGATCGCTTGATGATGGTCTCACCTGGACCGATATATTCGAGTACGTTCCAAGTGCAACATACGGTAACGGACGAAGTCAAAGAACGATGAAAACGGTAGGTGTTTTGCAGAATAATGAACCCTATATCGAATTATACTGTTCCTTCTTTGGGTATGGTAGAATTTATCAAAGCCTGACCGGAACTCAATGGAAGGCGCTGAATCTTCCATACGGCGCAACTTCTTATGGAAGAGAGGGTTATGTTCACCTCGGGAATTCGGTCGTTTATTATGATCATAGCGGTTGCGGACTCGATGGAAGGGTCTTCAAATGCCTGTTCGGCGCTCCGCTGTTGATGTCTGCTGATACCGGGAAATCCTGGACTTCCCTCGCTCCCCTGATGAAGAATGATACCTCCATCACTCTCGTTAAGCTCTTCGGCACAAGATTGGTCGCACTGAGCCAGGGACAACTGCATTATTCAGATGACAAAGGGGATACCTGGACCACCGTCACCCTGGACAACTGCTCCAGACCGTACGATATCGAGCGAAACAGCCAGTGCTATTTTATCTCCATGGAAACCGGTTCGCTGGTGTTGGATCATGATTTCAATAGCTGGAGGCATCCCGAAGGAATCGAACCGGAACGGGTCGCTGATATTTTTCTGAATAACCAGCAACAGGTAGTCGCCAAAACGGAAGTCGGATACACTACCTGCGTGGAGGATAAATGGACAAGCTGCGGTCTGCCAACATACGCCAGATCGATCAATTTTATCTCTAACAACCACACTGGAACTGATCCGCAGGTGGTGAACCGGTATCATCCGGACTTCATCAGGGATTCTTCCTGTTGCGCTGAATGTCGATACATACCCCTTGGAGGTGACAGCGTCCTGCTGCTGAAGGGTGTCTGTTATACCCCCTACAAGAATATAGACAGCTTGTTTCTTTCTGTGGATTCCGGAAGAAACTATTTTCACATCCGCAACTTCGTCCTGGAAAGACCCTACTGGTTTATCTCTCATTTCTTCAAAACGAACGAAGGCTACATCTATGCCATTCGTTCCGAAAAGGACACAGTCTACATCTCCGTAGACAACGGAGCAACCTGGAAAGGTAAAGAATTGGGCACCAAACCTCCCTACACTAAACACAGCCTGCAGGCAGGTGGCGACTTCGTTTTCTGGAAACACTGGAACGCTTACTTCTACTCCCGCGGCAATCTGGAGCACTGGGATTCGATCCGGCTGGAAAACCCTGTGTTCCTGTTCTACAACGATCATGACCGTCTGTATTATTTCCTGAATGGGAATAGTATCTACGCAGCGGATGCGGCCTCACTGAGTGAACCCACGCTCGTGTATGAAGATAATGACACAAGTTATTTCTACCGGAAGATCGTAGTCGACGATAAGTTCATGTATCTCCTGCGCAGCGACAACAAAATTCTTTACGCTCGAACTGGTCAGGCAATCATGACCACTCCGGATCATGAGTTTTTCATTTATCCCAATCCTTTCAAAGACGAGATCAATATCTGGTATGGCTGGCTGGATGATCCGGATCTGCGCTTCTACCTCTACGATCAGAATGGACAACTGGTGGATCAGCAGGCTACAACCAACCCGATGGAAGTCCGGTTGGTATTCAGGAGTTCACCGCCAGGGCTTTATATCCTGCGGATCATGGGCAAGAATATTAATAATGTTTACAGACTGCTGCGGATACCGGACTAGTCTATCAATGGTGGAGGGCGCTGATCGTCGGTGCTATCGGCGCTGCGATGACACTGATAATCGCTGGGTTTTTGGCGGTTTTTATCATGATGTAGCGCGGCGCCAGCCACTGAGTTGAAGAAACATGTTAGCTTTAACTCCATGATCGCTGAAAACGAACTGTCAAGACTCTTCCCTGAATTCGAAATGGAACTGATCCGGGAACTTTCGGAGAATGGAACGATACGTTCTTTCAACGAGGGTGAGATCATGATGAAAACCGGCCAGTATTTCAGGTCGGCGATGATCGTAATTGAGGGTCTCGTGAAAGTCTACCGGGAAGATGAGGAAGGTAACGAGTTCTTCATGTACTACCTGGAGCCCGGCCAGGCCTGCGCGCTCTCCATGGTCTGTGCGCTCCGCCAGGAAAAAAGCGAGATCATGGCCCGCGCAGTAGCACCGGTGGATGTGATCCAGATCCCGCTGGAAGTGGTGGATAGATGGATGAACCGATACAAGGGCTGGAACACGTTCGTACTCAGCAGCTATCGCAGGCGCTTCGAGGAACTCCTGGAAACCATCGACCAGATCGCTTTCCGGAATATGGACGAAAGACTGGTTTTCTATCTGAAAAAGAACCAGCAGTCGCTCAAAAGCAATTTCATCCCTTATACGCATGCAGAGATCGCACAGGAATTAAACTCCTCCCGTGAAGTGATCTCGAGGTTAATGAAGAAACTGGCCGACAAAGGAATGGTCCGTCTGCACCGCCAGAACATCGAGATCATCGACCTGGGATCCACTCTGTGACCCCGGTCACGGCAACCGTCACCATTACACAAGAACTTTGCATTCCATGGAGATCATCGGATATATAGCGGCAGTATTTATCGGCATTTCACTGGGGCTGATCGGTGGCGGAGGTTCCATTCTTACGGTACCGGTCCTCGTTTACCTTTTTGGAATTGATGCAGTGCTTGCCACCTCCTACTCGCTGTTCATCGTAGGAACAACCAGTCTGATCGGTGCCATACGGCTTCATAGGAATAGACAGGTACGAATCAGAACAGCACTGATCTTCGGAGTTACCTCCGTCCTCACGGTTTTCCTCACCCGGCGCTTCCTCATTCCAGCTATACCTGAGGTTCTCTTCAGCTTGGATGGCTATCGGGTCACAAAGTCCATGGCAACGCTCGTCGTGTTTGCCATACTTATGCTTCTGGCAGCAGTCAGCATGATCCGCAGGAAGGAGCTGAAGAACAGTCTTATTAAGGAGGATACCGCATCAGATGGTCTTTCACTGACGCTCATACTATACGGCCTCGGAATCGGACTGGTCACGGGCCTGCTGGGTGCCGGCGGCGGGTTCCTGCTGATTCCGGCTTTGGTATTGCTCCTGGGACTGCCGATGAAGGAGGCGGTCGGTACTTCGCTGCTGATCATCGCTATGAATTCACTCATCGGTTTCACGGGCGACCTGGGCCAGTTCGATATCGACTGGATCCTGCTGTTTTCCATCATCGCCATTTCAGTTGTTGGTCTGCTGATCGGAACCTGGCTGGGTAAAAGAATTTCCGGCGGAAAGTTGAGAAAGGGATTTGGATGGTTTGTACTGATCATGGGGGCATACATCCTCCTGAAGGAACTGTTTTTCTGAGCATTTAGTGGTTCCGGGCTTTGGTGACTCAGGTTACCGAAAGGCTCCCGCCCAATCCTCAACTTTGCATTCTAAAACACAGAACCATGTCAAACTTCAATGAACTCATCAACTCCGGCAAACCCGTTCTGGTTGATTTCTATGCCGACTGGTGCGGCCCTTGTAAAATGATGCAGCCCATTCTTCAGGAACTGAAAAGCAATATTGGGGATCGCGCAACTATTGTCAAGATCGACGTGGACCGAAACCCTGAGGCCGCCGCCGCTTACGGCATACAAGGCGTGCCTACACTGATCCTGTTCCGGAACGGTGCCGTGCAGTGGCGCCAGAGCGGAGTAGTGCCCGCCAGACAACTGGAAGCGGTAATTGAAAAATATAGCTAAACACGGTTTAAGAATATGATCGATCTGATAAAGCAGCCCTGGCCCTGGTATGTGGCAGGGGCATTGATAGGACTTACCGTTCCCGCACTCTTGTTGTTAGGGAATAAGCACTTTGGTATCTCAGCGAATCTAAGACATATCTGTGCGGCCTGTCTCCCGGGCAAGGTCCCCTTCTTTCAATATAACTGGCGAAAGGAGCTCTGGAATCTCTTTTTTGTTGCAGGTATCTTCATCGGTGGGGTACTGACAGTCTTGTTCCTGGGCAGCGATGCCCCTGTGACAGTGGACCCCCGCCTGGCAGAGGAACTGGCGGGCTATGGCATTACCAACTACAGCAGTCTCGTCCCCGCAGATTTGTTCAATTTCGAAAGCCTTTTCACGGTCAGGGGCTTCAGTCTGATGGTAATAGGTGGTTTTCTGGTAGGCTTCGGTACGCGTTACGCAGGCGGCTGCACATCCGGACATGCCATCATGGGTCTGAGTAATCTTCAACTCCCCTCACTGATTGCCACCATCAGTTTTATGCTGGGTGGTTTCATCATGGCCAATCTCATTCTGCCACAGATTCTCTCACTATAAAGACACCTTCATGAAGAAAGAACAAGTAGATACTCCAATTCAGCAGCCACAGGATCATGATTATGAAGTGCGTTCACTGGACACGATCTGCGTGAATGATTCCACAATCGAAGATAAATGGTACCAGCACCTCCGTTACCTCGTAGTGGGAATTCTTTTCGGCATCGTCTTCGTCAAAGCCGAGGTGATTTCCTGGTTCCGGATTCAGGAAATGTTCCGGCTGCAGAGTTTTCATATGTATGGCGTCATTGGTACGGCCGTACTGGTAGGAGCACTGTCCGTCTGGCTGATCAAACGGTTTAAGATCAGGACACTGAACGGCGAGGCTGTTGAATTTCATCCCAAGAAGTTCAATAAAGGTCAGATTATTGGCGGCCTGATCTTCGGCTTCGGATGGGCGATGACGGGTGCCTGTCCCGGCCCCCTCTTCGCACAGATAGGAACCGGAGCCCTGGTCATTATTGTAACATTATTAAGTGCGGTGGCGGGCACCTGGGTTTATGGTTATTTCAGGGAAAAGCTCCCGCATTAAATTGGTGTGTGTGCAGTGAAAGAGGCAGCCCTTTTTAAGGAGCTGCCTCTGATCTTTCTGATAGTAGAAGATGGCATCAGGATGCTGCATCCGCAGCACCGGCGGCCATTTGCTCCTGCAGGGCTGCTTCATCCATAAAAGCGAATTCCCACTGATGGCCATCCAGGTCAGCAAAAGCGTGTTGATACATCCAGCCATGATCCTGGGGTTCGCGATAGATGCTGCCACCAAGTTCCTGTGCCTTCTTTACGATAGCGTCTACATCCGCGCGGGAATCTGCATCTAAACATACCAGGACCTCCGTAGCCTTGGTTGCGTCAACGACCGGTTTTTGGGTGAAGGTGCTGAAGAAGTCTTCGCGAAGCAACATCACATAGATGGTGTCGCTTACGACCATGCAGGCGCCCTGCTCATTGGTGAACGTAGGATTGAAGCTGAATCCGAGCCCCTCGAAAAACTTCATGGAGCGGTCGAGGTCTTTTACGGGAAGATTAATAAAAACTTGCTTTGCCATAGTGTCTCTTATTTGGTTAATTTTCTGATACGAAGGTAGGGGTGACAGACCTATCCCCGTGCTGTGCATTTGCGACATTGAAAGAGACGATCGCGACAAGAATTCATTTCCTATCTTGCCGCTGAATGAGCCTTACGCGGAAATATGAGGCCTATCTGGGTCCGCTGGTTTACGGCGGTATAGACGGATGTGTGACCACCTTTGCCGTGGTGTCCGGATCTGTGGGTGCAGACCTTGATTCTGCCTATATCATTGTGCTCGGCTTCGCCAACCTCCTGGCAGATGGTTTCTCCATGTCGATCGGGGCCTATCTTTCTTCCAAATCGGAACTGAGCCTGGAACAGAAGAGGACAGCCAGTACGGGTGAGCAGGAGCCACCCGCACACGCTACAGTACTGGCCGGAAAGACGCCGCTGAAAGTTGGGCTGGCCACCTACCTTGCCTTCATTTTCGTGGGACTGATTCCCCTTCTCATATATGTCTGGGACTATTTCTTTCCCGTAGAGGCTAATCTGTTCCTTACCTCCTCGCTGCTGACGGGTCTCGGTTTTGCGGTTATTGGGTGGCTGAAAGCCCATGTAACAGGTACCAGTGTCATACGTGGGCTGCTCGAAACGCTGAGCCTGGGTGCTATCGCGGCTGTGGTGGCCTATGGTATAGGCCATTGGCTCAAAGAGCTGGTCATCGGCTGAGACTGCACGACATCTTCCGGTTTTTACTAATTTCGCACCCCTTATGCATCAGCCATTGTCTAATGAAGTGTTGATAGGTGTTGCCCGCGAGTTCGGAACACCGGTATATGTGTATCATGCCGAGAAGATCGCGCAGCAGTTTAAGAAACTGGATGAGGCTTTTAAAGGCCATCCTACCCGTTTTTTCTATGCGTGTAAGGCATTAACCAATATCAACATTCTGAAGTACATGAAGGGACTGGGCGCCAACCTGGACTGTGTCAGTATCAATGAAGTAAAGCTGGGACTGAAGGCAGGGTTCGAACCTTCGCAGATCCTGTTCACACCCAATTGTGTCGATCTGACGGAGATCATAGAAGCGCAAAAGCTCGGGGTCAATATAAATATCGACAATATCTCTATCCTTGAGCAGTTTGGCAATAGGTATGGCAACAGCTATCCCGTCTGCATCAGGATCAATCCGCATATTGAAGCGGGCGGGAATTACAAGATTTCCACCGGCCATATCGATAGCAAATTCGGTATCTCCATTCACCAGATGCGGCATATCGAACGCATCGTCAAGACGACACGCCTTCAGGTGAAAGGACTGCACATGCACACGGGTAGTGAGATCAAGGACGTAAATGTTTTTCTCCGCAGCCTCGAGGTCATGTTCAATATGGCGGTCCATTTCGCCGAGCTGGACTTCATCGACCTCGGAAGCGGTTTCAAGGTTCCTTACAAGGATGATGATCCAGAAACGGACGTGGTGACGCTGGGAGAGAAACTGACAGAGGCAGTGAAAGCTTTTGAGAAGGAATATGGCCGCAACCTGGAGATTTGGTTTGAGCCAGGTAAATACCTTGTTTCTGAGTCGGGACATTTCATTGCGCGCGCTAACGTCATCAAGCAAACTACAGCTACAGTTTTCGTAGGCATCAACTCCGGCTTCAATCATCTGATCCGGCCGATGTTCTACGATGCCTACCATCGCATCGCCAACATCTCCAATCCTGAAGGCGCAGAACGGATCTACACCGTCGTCGGTAATATATGCGAGACGGATACTTTTGCCTGGGACCGTGTTCTCAATGAGGTGCGCGAGGGGGATTTTATCTGCTTCTACAATGCCGGCGCCTATGGCTTTGAGATGAGCAGCAACTTCAATTCCCGCCTGAAACCGGCCGAAGTGCTCTACCTGGACGGGAAAGCCCATCTCATCCGTAAACGCGATGAGTTCGAAGATCTGCTGAGAAACCAGGTGGAAGTGCTATAGCGAACTTAGGGATTTTCGACTGTCCCGTGTCTCGGAATACCTGTCTCTTAGGAAGAAGTCGTTTATCCGTCAAATTAATAGACCATATGAGTATAATTACGTACACATGCAGGGATAAAAAAGCTTATAAATATTAATATAATAGTTTACCTTAGACATAAGCTCTCTTAATCATTTCGATGGCATCTATTGTTAAACTATAATATTAACCAATGCAGAAATTGTTTTTGTTTGTTGCGGCTACACTGTCCATCTTCAGCAGCAAAGCCCAAGAGGATTTCATTTATACGACTGAAGAACGTCCACCTTTTTTCATAGTGCAATTAAATGATAAGTTTGTTGTTGAGTTTCCAAATGGTATTCAGAATTCTGAGGGTTTTGAAGGAATTCAAATTAGTGAGAAACACTACGTTGTTTCGGACACGCAAAGCGTTATGCAATTTTCAAATAACTTTAAATTTCGAAGAGCCTATTCAGTTTCCGGAAGGAATCATGAAATTTATGAATCGGGAGAGTTAATCCTTCAATTCAAAACGAGCGTCAGCAATTCTGCACGCGACAGTATTATCGACTTATTTGATCTGGAACACCTTAGCACAGGCCCAGTTTACCAGTTATACCGTATCGAGAATTCAATTGAAGTTTCAAAGATGATTTTTGAGACTGGACTTGTCAAATTCTGCCACCCTAATTTTTTCTCCAATGTAAAACTGCAAAGTTATTATCCAAATGACGGTTATTTCCACAAACAATATTACCTACATAACACAGGACAGATAATTAATGACAATGAGGCGGGTGCAAACGACGCTGACATAGATGCGCCAGAAGTGTGGGATATTACTAAAGGGGACTCAAACATTGTCATTGCAATAATTGATGAAGGTGTACAGAAGTTCCATTATGACCTTCCAATATCGCGACAAATACGCCTCCCAAAAAGCAACATGAATGATATAAACGGAACTTCTGTTGACGACCCTGAACCATATGAAGTAGCAATGAACTGTGCGCATGGAAATGCTGTTGCTGGTATCGCTGCTGCTACACATGATAATGGTGGAGTCGCTGGTATCGCTCCCAATTGTAAAATTATGCCGATTAGAATTTTCGGAAGTTGGACAACTTCAGACGCTATGGTTGCTAACTCGATAGTATTTGCCGACACCAATGGAGCTCACGTAATATCTGGTAGCTTTGGAGGTGGTTATCTTGGTCCCGTTGTTGAAGCTGCGATGCAGTTTGCAATTTCCAACAACAAGTTTTTAGTATTTGCTGCTTCGAATAGCGCAAACCTTGCCTATTTAGGAGATCCCGGTACGGTGAGTTGGCCTGCTGCATATAACCTCCCCGGATCAATTTCAGTTGGAGCCTCAGATAAATATGATTCTGTTGCGATTTATAGTCCAAGGTCGGAGCTTATTGATATTGTCGCGCCGTCAGCTAGAGGAGCATCATGTTTTCAACCTTGGGGTAGCTTCCCAGATGTGTGGACATGTGACTTGTTGTACACAAATGGATATAACCCTTGGCCATGGGATTCCACATACCTGATTTACTATGGAGATACAATCCCATGGAACGCTTGTAAGAGTGTTCCAGGTGGTTGGGGAGAAAAGCTGCCTGGGCCAGCTTCTGATACCTTTGCTCAGGCTTTTACTGGCAGAATGTCTGGAACTTCTGCTGCTGCACCACAGGTTTCTGCGGTAGCCGCGCTCATGATGTCGGTAAACAATTGCCTTACTCCGACATTGATTAAGAAGATACTGCAGCAAACTGCAGATAAGGTAGGATCATACAATTATCAATGGAATGCATTAAGACCGGGGCATTCGAAGGAAATGGGTTTCGGTAGGCTAAATGCTAACACGGCTGTACGCGCTGCCAAAGAGTTTACGTCAAATAATTTTGACCTGTTCATAAGGGATGGTTATCATGACGTCGGCGCATCTCCAAATTTGAATACATACCCTTTTTGGGAGAGCCCTGACATTTGGGTTAGAAATTCAGACGATAGTATTGAGATAGATGAAAACGCTGAATACTCAGCAAATTCACCCGTCCACGTTTATGTAAAAATCAGGAATAAAAGCTGTGTTAACTCTCTTGGGGTGGGCGATAGCCTTATACTTTACTGGTCAAAAGCTGGACCTTATCAACTATGGCCAGCGCCATGGTTTGGAATTAATCCTGCCACTCCACCAATGGGTGGTAAAGTTGCTGCTAAGCTAATAGGTTCAATTCCTGCGGGTGAATTCAGAGTGCTTAAATTTGAATGGAACATTCCAAATCCAAGTTGGTACTCAACGGATATTTCCACAATAGGAGGTGTAAATAACGCCTGGCACTTTTGTTTGGTTGCCCGAATAAAATCGGCTACCGATTTAGATCCGATAAATATCAATGTTCCTCAGGATATTGGAAATGTTGTTGAGAAATGTAACAATGTTGCCTGGAAGAACCTGGCTGTCGTGAACTTTGAGCCTGGCGTAGTTGGCGGTCGAGTGAATGGAACTGTAGTTGGTATTGGTAATATGGCTACAAGTCCGAGAACTATAAATGTTCATTTCTACGCAGATACAACAGGACCTAATAACATAGTATCAGAAGCAGAAGTAATTCTTTCACTAAATCCGGGACTATGGGAAAAGTGGAATGCAGGAGGTCGCCAAGGGACAAACGTCGGAGTATATAATGAGGAAAAGAGGCAAATTCGGATCACCCGGAATTCTGGCTCACTGATAAATCTAGCTTTCCAGGGCGAAGTAGTAGAACCACTGGCAATACAGTTTAGTTTCGTAACTGAGGAAGTGACTGAGACTAAAGCTTTCAAATACTTTGTTATACAAGAGCATCAAGGAGCAAGAGGCTTTGAGCCTGATGGTGGCCAGACAATTGTAATCAACAGATATGAAAGAGATCTTTTTGAAGCAGATGGTGGACCGGATCAGTTAGTCCAAAAGCACCAGTCAGTTACCTTGAACGCGGCAGATATAAATGAAACAGCTACCTATAATTGGTACGACGAGAACGACAGCCTTATATACTCCGGTAAAAACCTTACTATCACACCTGAAATCGAAAGCCAATACAAGCTCGAAGTGATTGCTGACCTAGACGGATTCAAAAGTTATGATAATATAAATGTCGACATAAAAAAGAATTTTATTCTTTCTGTTAGTCCCAATCCAACAAGTTCATATTTTACTTTGTCATACCATCTTGAAGATGTTTCTTCAGCATACGTTATGATGACCAACGGGCAATACGTGAGTAGTCATATAATAGATATTATTCAATCGCAGCAGCAGATCAATGTTAGTACTCTAACACCTGGTACCTACCAGTTGGTACTGATTTGCGACGGGCAAATTGCTGATTCAAAAACCATTTCAATCAATTGACTATGAAGTACGTTTTACGGATCGCTTTTATTTTTGCATCATTTTTTTTTCAGCAAAGCACCGCCCAAACGCTGTCATATTCCACATTAGTCTACAAAACCAATGACACAATCGCGCTAAATGCGGTTGCTCTTTTTGCATGTAATCAAAGTTATTGCCCTCCGCTTTTAAGCTACACGTTAATTGATTCAACAGATACTATGCATGTCAAGTTATATTATAACACAGGGATTTGTTTGGCTGGACAATGTATAACCACAGACTATTTTGATATCGGAATTGTTCCACCGAATACTAAGCATGCTGTTAAACTGTATTTATACGAGGTGTCTCAGAGTGAACCTCCTGGCTGGGATACATTGTTACGCTCAGGAAGCATTCGAGTAATTCCCTTCTCCTGGGCAACCAATGTTGAACACACTGCGAATTTGAATACTGACTTGAAAGTGCTACCTAATCCCGCGACTGGCAAAGTCTCGTTAGTCTTTCCTTTTGATGATGTGTGGAACATCAACCTATCTGATGCTCGAGGAAGGATTATCATGTCTCAATCTCATATCAGATCGAAAGAAACTACTCTGAATCTTACCGGAATTTCTCCAGGTATTTATTTCATTACTTGTAGATCCAGGGAAATGGTTTTGAACAAAAAAATAATAGTGAGGTAAATTAGTTTCTGATTCCTGGGTGCCACAACCATATTGCTATATTTTGTGGGGTAGTGTCGATTATTACCAACTTTTTGTTCTTTTGAAGAGCCGTTGACTTAACTGGCTGACAGAAGCTTATGAAAAACCTCGTCATCTTTTGCGGCTCCTCGGAGGGCTATCACGAAACGTACCGGGAAGCTGCATACGAAACCGGCGCCTACCTTGCTCATCATGACTATGGCATCGTCTATGGAGGTGCACAGATCGGCAATATGGGTGCCGTGGCGGATGGAGCATTGAATAATGGTGGCCGGGTGATCGGAGTCATACCCGGTTTTCTGAAGACGAAGGAGGTCGTACACACCGGTATCACAGAGCTGATAGAGGTGGAGACGATGCACGAGCGGAAAATGAAGATGTTTGAGCTGAGCGATGGCAGCCTCGCATTGCCCGGGGGCTGGGGCACACTGGAAGAACTCTTTGAAATGATGACCTGGGCACAGTTGGGTCTACACCAGAAACCGATCGGCATCCTGAATATCAATGGCTTTTACGATCCCCTGCTCGCCCAGTTGGAACTCATGACCAACGAGGGCTTTCTGAAGGAAATTTACCGGGAGATGATCCTCGTTGATCACGACCTCCCCACTCTGATCGGAGCGATGGAGGAATACCAGGCACCAGAGGTGAAACAATGGATCACTAAAAGCAAAACTTAAACAGCTACATTGAAGTCGCGCAGTGCATCGTTCAGACTGGTCTTCAGATCGGTGGAGGGTTTCCGCTGACCGATGATCAGCGCACAGCTTACCTGATAGTCACCTGCAGGGAAGTGCTTTGTATAGCTTCCGGGAATCACCACACTCCGGGCTGGGACGATACCCTTATACTCAACGGCTTCCGGACCGCTGACGTCAATGATCCTCGTCGATTGTGTCAGGACAACATTGGCCCCCAGCACCGCCTCTTTCTCCACACGCACACCCTCCACGACAATGCAGCGGGACCCAATGAAACAGCCGTCTTCAATGATCACTGGTGCCGCCTGTAAAGGTTCCAGGACACCACCGATTCCCACACCACCGCTCAGGTGTACCCCTTTGCCGATCTGGGCGCAGGAGCCCACCGTCGCCCAGGTATCCACCATGGTTCCCTCATCTACATACGCACCGATATTCACATAGGAGGGCATCAGCACGACATTCCTGGCGATAAAGGCACCATAACGTGCAACGGCATGAGGGACAGCGCGAACACCAAGTGACGCATAATCTTTCTTAAGCAGCATCTTATCATAGAACTCAAACGGTTCTACCTGCCAGGTCTGCATGGGCTGGATGGCAAAATAGAGCAGGATGGCCTGTTTCACCCACTCCTGAACCTCCCAGCCCTGACCGGAAGGCTGGGCCACACGTAGCCGGCCCTTATCCACCTCCTCGATCACCTGTTTCACAGCTTCCTGATAGGGAGCTTCTTTCAACAGATCACGGTTCTTAAATGCGGCTTCTATAAGTTGACGAGTTTCTGGCATATCTATGGAATTGGAGCGAAAATAGGGCTTTGCGGCTTTATGCCGAACCGTTTTTCGGATCATCATTCAGTTCAGAGACGAATAACACAGACGGCGCCGTGTCCGGCATACTCCGGGTAGCATACTGCTGGCAAAAGAGTACCAGGTCGGTATACTACCCGTACCTCACCCGTACCTCACCCGTATTTAACCCGTACTCTACCCGTACCTAACCCGAGGGAGAGGGAGTCCGGCACAGGTCAGCCAATTGCAAAACATGGTTTAGTGTGTGGAGCGTTTCTCAATAATTCACCCGTTCTGTTCTTAACCTTTTCTATGATTTTTACGTCTATATCTAAGCAGCAACCCCGCTATCCTGCAGACTTGTTGATTTTTTTAATAATTTGTAGACCAGATATCGTTACCCATGCAAATTTTTACCAGATCATTCTTCCTGGCCTTACTGCTATTGCTTAGCATTCCTGCTCTGGCACAGCCGGTAGCTGATTTCACCGCTACACCAGTGACTGGCTGTGCTCCGCTGTTGGTACAATTCACCAGCACTTCCACGGGAAATCCCACCTCTTATCAATGGAACCTGGGAAACGGAGTGAATACGGTAATACAAAATCCCTCTACGACTTATACCACACCGGGAACTTATACGGTGACTCTGACAGTTTCCAACGCCAATGGCAGCGATACCAAGACGGTAACCAATTACATTACTGTTCACGGCAATCCGCAGGTGAGTTTTACGGTTAACGATACAGCAACCTGCCCACCGCTGCAAGCCGTTTTTACCAATAACTCAGTACCGGGTACTCCGGGAGCAGCCACCTATAGCTGGAGCTTTGGTGATGGTAACAACTCCACCCTGCAGAATCCTTCCCACACTTATCCTGTTCCAGGATATTACCATGTGACGCTCGTGGTGACGAACAGTGGCGGCTGTGTGTCCTCCCTGACCAAACCTAACTATATCCACGTCAGAACCCCGCCTGTTGTCGATTTTACAGCAAGCCCAACCTCTTCCTGCGATATTCCGGTACAGATTGACTTCACCTCAATGGTGACAGGTTCCGGCCCCTATACCTACAACTGGACTTTCGGTGATGGTGGAAGCTCTACCAATGCCAATCCCAACCATACATACAATAATCCCGGCGCCTACAACGTCAGGCTCATTGTTACGGATGTCTTTGGCTGCAAGGATACCATGATCAAACCTGCCTATATCAATGTGGGATCTCTGACGGCTGCCGCTACCCCGCCTGCAGCGGGATGTGAGAACACACCGATTCAGTTCACAAATGGTTCCTCAGGAGCAACCAGCTACCTCTGGGATTTTGGCGACGGGAACACGTCTACTGACACTGACCCCTCTCATGTCTATTCAAACCCCGGATCTTACACGGTTAAATTGGTAGCCTATAATGCTCCCTGTGCCGACTCCATCACCTTTCCACTGACCATCAATCCAAAACCTGAGGCCTCCTTCAATTTTACTCCCGACAAACCCTGCCCGGCTCCGCAGCAGATCCAGTTCAATAATACGTCCACAGGTGCCACCAGCTATACCTGGAGCTTTGG
>JAEYQO010000010.1 GCA_023409975.1 Bacteroidota bacterium
CTTACTTACTAACCCATTAAATTCACAACTTGGTACAAATGTAACAATACCCCCCAAAGTAAAAAAATGGTTTTAGCCATCTGCCTGTTAATTCTATAGATATTATCCGTCGATTATATATATCTACTCTGGTAAAAATTTAAAAACCAAATCCTTACCGATTATTTAGAGTATTTTAAATATATATAGCCTGTCAAATTGTCTATTAGCTGACAACTGGAAGAAGCTGGTCCTTCAGGCCTTCTACCTTCCTTCTACCTTCCATCTACCTTCCTTGTAGGTTCCTTGTAGGTTCCAACTAAGTTGCATAAGACAAGGGAACAGTGTCGGACATACGTCGTATCGGTTTCCTACTGATGTCGGACTGATCCCGAATAAACCTTAAGTGTTGAGAACAGGATCTTGCTGGATTTAGCCGTGTAATAATTGAATATCCTGAATTCAGGTCTGATTTTGTTGAAATCAGAATGCACGCAAATCTTATTATTGCCAAACAATACCGACTTATGAGTGAAACTATGATACAAAAGCTTCCGCGGCAGTTTTTACCTGAGGATTTTCAGATGACCACCTGGGAGCAGATTCAACCTTATTTTGAAGATCTGAAAAACCGGGAGCCTCGGAACCGGACGGAACTGGAACAGTGGCTGAAGGACCTCTCTGAGCTGGAGGCTGTGATCAGCGAAGATGCCAGTTGGCGTCAGATCCGGATGACCTGCGATACAACCAACAAAGATTACGAGGAGGCTTTTACCTATTTCTGTCTTGAAATAGAACCGAAAATGAAGCCCTGGTTCTTTGAGCTCAATCAAAAGCTGCTAGATTCTCCCTACACCTCAGAGCTGGACCCAGCCAGATATTACCCGTATTTACGTAGTGTGGAGAACGCCGTGAAGCTGTATAGAGAAGAGAATGTGCCTATTCAGGCAGAGTTGAGCGTTCAGGCCCAGCAGTTTGGGGTTATTTCCGGCAAAATGACCGTGGAGGTGGATGGCAAAGAATACACCTTACAACAGGCTGCCCGATTCCTACAGAACCCTGACAGAAACTTAAGGGAACAGGTTTTCAGAAAGGTTGCAGCCCGTAGGATGGAAGACCGGGATCAACTCAACGCACTTTTTGATAAATTATTACAGGGTAGGCAGCAGATTGCGGTGAATGCAGGTTTTGACAACTACCGCGACTATAAATTCAGGGAACTGGGGAGATTTGATTACACACCCGAAGATTGTTTTGCCTTCCACCAGGCTGTGAAGGAGCAGATATTACCGCTTGTAAAAATGCTGTCGGAACACAGGAAACAGCGGCTTGGACTGGACGTGATGCGCCCCTGGGATGCAGATGCAGAACCAGAAGGAGTAAAGCCCCTGCAACCCTTCGAGACAGGTGAGGAGCTCGCTGAAAAGACTGTAAAGGTTTTTGACAAACTGCGCCCCTATTTTGGTGACTGCCTCAGGACCATGCGCAAAATGAACCGCCTTGATCTTGAGAGCAGGAAAGGCAAAGCCCCGGGAGGTTATAACTGTCCGCTGGCAGAAACCGGAGTACCTTTTATTTTCATGAATGCTGCCGGTACTGTTGGCGACCTGATCACCATGATGCACGAAGGCGGGCATGCTGTTCATTCCTTTCTGGCACATCCGCTGGACCTGACGGCTTTCAAGGAATATCCGATGGAGATTGCCGAATTGGCCAGCATGAGCATGGAACTATTCACGATGGATCTCTGGGGTGAGTTCTTCACAGATCCCACCGAGTTGAAAAGGGCGCAACTGGAAGAAATGGAACGAGTGCTATCGGTTTTACCCTGGATCGCTACCATCGATAAGTTTCAGCATTGGCTTTATACCAACCCCGGACATAGTATTGCAGCGCGGACTCAGGAATGGATGAATATCCTTCAGGAGTTCCATACCGGCGTAATTGACTGGACTGGATTTGAGGAATATCGTGCGAACTTCTGGCAGAAACAGTTGCATCTATTCGAGGTTCCCTTCTATTATATAGAATATGGCATTGCACAACTGGGTGCGATAGCAATGTGGCGACAATACCGGGGCCATCCTGCACAGGCTCTGGACAATTATATGAAGGCGTTATCACTTGGATATACACGCCCCCTGCCGGAACTGTACGAAACGGCAGGTATCCGTTTCGACTTCTCGCCTGCCTATGTGGCGGAACTCAGTGCGTTTGTAAGGGAACGCTTAGAGGAGATGGGCCTGAAATAAGCTTGTCATCCGTTAACCTTCCTACAATATAAGCTGCCTGTCTGGTCAGAAACTATGTTCTCCAGACAGGCATTTTCTTTTCTGAAAGCCCTCTGGACGAAGGTGTTTTGAGTTAAAGCTGAGCTAAATCAGCGTTTCGGGCAGGGGTTTAGGCTTATATTTGTAGCTAAAACCTGTTATTTGAATGAGTGTTGCGTCATTACAGGAGCAATTTGACCGGAAGATCGATAATGATCAGATGATCGAGCCCAGAGACTGGATGCCGGAAGATTACCGTAAAACATTGATACGGCAGATCAGCCAGCATGCCCATAGTGAAATTGTGGGAATGCTCCCGGAAGGTAACTGGATCACACGGGCGCCAAGTCTCCGCCGAAAAGCCGTTTTACTGGCTAAAGTTCAGGATGAAGGCGGACATGGACTGTATCTGTACAGTGCTGCTGAAACCCTCGGGATCAGCCGTGATGAAATGATCGGACAGCTCCATTCCGGAAAAGCGAAATATTCCTCCATATTTAATTATCCAACCATTACCTGGGCCGATATGGGTGCAATAGGTTGGCTGGTGGACGGTGCTGCGATCATGAATCAGGTGCCATTATGCCGAACCTCCTACGGACCCTATGCCCGTGCGATGATCAGGGTCTGCAAGGAAGAAAGTTTCCACCAGCGTCAGGGATTTGAGATCATGATGAAGCTGGCTCAGGGAACCGAAGTTCAGAAGAAGATGGCTCAGGACGCGCTGAACCGCTGGTGGTGGCCCTCACTGATGATGTTCGGTCCGCCCGATGCAGACAGTCCGCACACTGCACAAAGCATGCGCTGGAGGATCAAAAGATTTACCAATGACGAGCTTCGTCAGAAGTTTGTGGATGTCACAGTTGAGCAGGCGAAACTGATTGGATTGACAGTGCCTGATCCGGACCTGAAGTGGAATGAGGCCAGAGGTCATTACGATTTTGGGGCCATTAACTGGGACGAATTCTGGAACGTCGTGAAAGGCAACGGCCCCTGTAACAAGCAGCGGCTCGACACCCGTAAAAAGGCCTGGGAAGAGGGCGCCTGGGTGCGTGAAGCGGCTCTGGCTCATGCAGCCAAACGCAAAGCCCGCAGAGAAAGCGCAAAAGATAAGAAAGCAGTTGCTGCTTAACTTAAGCAAACAAGCATATAACATGATGACAGCAAAAAAGATCCTGTACGGCGATTACGGAGATAAAGAAGCCGCCGGTGGCTTTGAATCCAGTGGGAATTCACAGGCTGAATGGCCCCTCTGGGAGGTTTTTATTCGCAGCAAAGCAGGCCTTGATCATAAACATGCCGGTAGCCTGCATGCTGCAGATGCTCAGATGGCTATTGAAAATGCAAGGGATGTTTATACAAGGCGCATGGAAGGCGTCAGCATCTGGGTGGTGGAGAGTAAACACATCCACGCATCTGATCCTGATGATGCCGAGGCCTTGTATGAACCAGCAAACGATAAGATTTACCGTCATCCGACCTTCTACGACCTTCCGGATGAATTAAAGCATATGTAGCCGACACCACATGCCAACTACATTAATCTATTACACATTACAGCTAGCTGATAATGCCCTGATCCACGGTCACAGAATGAGTGAGTGGTGTGGGCACGGACCTGTTCTGGAACAGGATATTGCACTTAGTAACATCGCCCTGGATCATATTGGACAGGCCCGTAGTTTCTATCAATACGCAGCATCGCTCTGCAATGCGCTTCCGGATGCAGAGAAGCAAAAATTGTTTTCTTCTCCTGCCCTTCATCAGAAAACCGCGGCAGGCGCTGCTTTCAACGAGGATGACCTGGCCTATCTGCGGGACGGGTGGGACTTCAGGAATCTTCTGCTTGTAGAACAGCCAAACAATGACTGGGCCTATACATCAGCGAAATGCTTCTTCCTGGATGTGTTTAATCAACTGTACTTCTCCGCCCTCAGGGAATCAAACGACGTAACGCTGGCGGCGATTGCAGAGAAATCTCTTAAGGAAGTGAATTACCATCTGAGATGGAGCAGCGAATGGGTCATTCGTCTGGGAGATGGCTCCGAAGAAAGCAAACGACGGATGCAGGAGGCAATTGACGATCTCTGGATGTTTACCGGTGAACTGCTGGACCAGACAGAGGTCGAGACTGCACTGGGAACCAAAAACATTGCACCCGGACCGGACCAATTCAGTCAGCAATGGAAGGATAAAGTAGCCGCCACCTTTGAGGAGGCCACCCTTACGGTACCTAAAGCTGACTGGATGCAGGAAGGTGGTAAATCCGGACGACATACAGAACACCTCGGCTATATCCTGGCAGAGATGCAGCACATGCAGCGGGCCTATCCCGGCATGGAGTGGTAGTTTGTCAAATCCACTTTACAATAAGAATCAGAATCATACATCTTGGTTTATATTTGTCCCCTTTCATGGGGCACCCTGGAATAAGGTGCCGGAATTCCGGTGCCTATACCACAATTCAGTTTTCAGATGTCAGTAACCATAGTGCTTCCTTGTTATAACCCTCCATCGGGTTGGGCGGAGCACATCATTGAGGTATACAAACAACTTCGGGATCGAATTCCTGAACCGATCGACCTGATCATCGTCAGAGATGGAGCCTCCACTACCGTGGCCCCGGAATCTGTAGCGCTTCTCCAGGAGCAACTCCCTGCTTTTCAGTTTATCACCTACGAAACTAACAGAGGGAAGGGCTATGCCGTGCGGGAAGGTGTTCAACGAGCTCAGGGTGAAATCATTCTTTACACAGATATAGACTTTCCCTACGATATACCAAGTATTCTTTCTATATACGAAGCACTGGCTGGCGGATTTGCTGATGTGGCGGTAGGTGTGAAGAATGAAGACTACTATAAGCACGTCCCACCGATACGGAGAGCGATCTCAAAAAACCTGCGTTTTATCATTGGCGTGTTCTTTTCCATGCCCATAACCGATACCCAGTGCGGACTAAAAGGTTTTACAAAAACCGTCAAGCCACTATTTCTCAGGACACAGATCAACAGGTACCTTTTTGACCTCGAATTCATACGCAACTGCTTCAAGAGCAAAGAACCTGTTCGCGTAAAAGCGATTCCGATCCAGCTCAATGAGGACGTCACCTTCAGAAGAATGAACTATAAAATACTGGCGAGTGAGGTGTATAGTTTTTTAAAGCTCGTCATCCGTGGATAACAGGCAGACAGAACGGAAAATTAGTAGTATCGAAATACTGCTCATTCTGGGTTTTTCCTGTGTTATGCTCCTGCTCTCCTTTGTATTCTTCAAAGAGCGCATCATCTTTTCTGATACCGTGGGGTCGCTGATCGATATCTTCAAAAAGGACAGCCTGAACGTCACCACCAACCGATTCGTGAGTATTTTCGGACAGTTTCTTCCCTTTGGGGCCTGGAAGGTGGGAGGTTCGCTCAGTCTGATCGTTCTGCTCTATTCGGTTAACCTCATTCTGATCCCCATCTGTTTTATACTCCTGACTCTATTCTGGTTGCGGGACACCAGGACTGCCTGGTCAATTCTGTTGTTCTATCTGATCATGGGGGGCCGTACATTCTGGTTCCCGATCAGTGAGTTTCAGGGTGGTCTCTGTTTTCTGCTCTTTTATGCGGGTGTTTTTGACGCCTTTCAGAAGCAGCGTATCTCCAGATTCCTGTTCTGGATCCTTTCCATCCTGTTCATTCCTGTAGTGGTGTTTAGCCATCCATTGTCGATACTGGTCATGGGTGCCTGGTTGGTGATGCAATTCCTGATCTCTGCGAGGCCCCTCTACACCTACGCCGGCGCTTTTGCGATGATGGCAGCGAGCTATGTAGTCAGGGAAGTTTTCTGGCCGGCAGAATATGATGCAGAGAAAAAGCAGGGACTGGAAAACATAGGCTCCATGCTGGCAAACTTCTGGAACAGCACACTCGCTCAGGGATTTTACAAGGAGATACTTAATGATTATTTCCTGCTGCCGTTACTGGTAATTGGGCTGGTAATTGGCCTGGTACGGCTGAAGAAGCCAGTCCTTGCCGTTTATTTTTTCCTGGTATTGACAGGGTTCTGGATGCTGATTACGATTAGTTTTCCTAATGAGACCTATTCCTGGTACACGGAGCACATGTATCAACCCCTACCCTTTTTTCTGGCGCTAACCGCGGGGCGGTACTTGCCGGAGGCCTTTGGCCGGAAGCTGAGTATTGCTGTGTTTTCAGCATTGCTGGTCGTAAGTCTGTCGAAAGTGTATGTCGGTCGGGAAAGAATGACCGACCGGCTGGAATGGTATGAAGCTTGCTTTAAGCTTATGGACGAGAAAGGCATTAGGAAAGGTCTTGTCCAGATGAACCATGTTGACATCGGCTGGCGGGGAGAGTCCAACTGGATCACTGTTTATGAATCACTTGTACTGAGCACGATAAAGGGCCCCGAACACGCAAAATCAGTTACCTTAGTATGGGATACTGAAAAAGCCCGGGGTATCATCGATCAGGGGGAGAACCTGATAGGTGTAGGACTTTGGTACCTGCCGATAGCGGAGCTTCCGGAAACGGTTTTCCCCATCGGCGATGCACGCTACCACATCCTTACGGATGAATTCGGAGAGGAACGGGTACGGTCACTGAGCTATACGAAAGATCAATAACCAAATAACGAAATGAGATGGTGAGCAGGGAGCAGCTTTGGAAATGGTTGCAGGACGTAACAGATCCTGAAGTGCCGGTATTGACGATCGGTGATCTGGGAATTGTACGTGATGTAACGATTGCCGGTGATGCCGCTGCTCCGAAAGTGACTGTCGTGATCACACCTACCTATAGCGGATGTCCGGCGATGGATCTGATCTCCATGCAGATACGGATGATGCTCATTAGCAGGGGGATTCGTGATATAGAGATCCGCCAGCAGTTGAGTCCTGCCTGGACAACCGACTGGATGTCGGAGGAGGGAAAACGCAAGCTGAAAGAATATGGAATTGCTCCGCCTGTGCGCAGGTCGGGAACCAGTCTACAGCCTTTCGAAGAAGACCATGCGCCCTGTCCGCGGTGTGATTCCGAAGACACCACTCTTACGAGTCAGTTCGGCCCTACCTCCTGCAAGGCCCTCTATCGCTGTAATAGCTGTAAGGAACCTTTTGAGCATTTCAAATGCCATTAAGCGGGCCTCTTCGACATACTCTCTTAAAAAAACCTTGCAGTCCCAACCCGAAATAATAGGGTCGAAACTGCAGTGATCTGCCCGTTCCCCGGATTAGCTTTGCACCATAAGGCGCTGAAAGGCAAGACTTCCAAATAGAAGTTACTTCAGATATAACGGCCCCTTTATTCCCTATCACAAAAATAAGCACCGCCAGCTCGCTGGGCCTGGCACCTCGCTCTCCTCGGGTGCATATGGTTAAGGTGCTTATTTTCTTTTATGGAACAGCCCCGGTGGCTATCTTCTCTTCCGCTTCTTCCGGCGACCATCTTCTTCCTCACCTTCTTCATACATTTCGTGAGGAAGCCTTCCTTTACTGCTGCGGCGGCGACCTTCGATCACGCTCCCCTGTGGTTCGTCAAATGAGTCCTCTTCACTTTCCATCAATTGTTCTTCAGCCTGGATGGCGATTCCGGTGGGTGCCGGTTCCGAGAGCAGCGCATTGTTGATCTCGACCAGAAATATCCGCTCCTTTTGTCCAAAATCAGCAATCCTTTGCTGTATGGCTTCAATGCCTGCTTCATCAGAGGGGTTGAGCGTTTCAGCATCTTCCATGATATCCTTTACGAACTGGCGGCTGATCTGCAGATAATTCGTTACTGCGGTCATGAGAGGCCGCACATCACCCGAGGCATATTGCCTACGGAGGCTGCTGATGTATTTATCCAGAAACTCTTCATTCTGCTGGCGTAGTGGTGTGAGTGCCTTCAGGTCCTTAACCTGAACAGACTGATCGAAAGCTGTTATCCAGCTTTCACGCATGGTTTCTGCATGTTCCTTTATCTGCATTAGTCCATCGCGGGAAAAATCCTGAGCGAAGCTCATAGTAGTGCACAATAGAAAAGCGGTAAGAAATCTTAAGAACATCTGCTGAGTTTTTTGGATTTAAGCAAATATAGCTGGTATCGATTGAAGCCTGAAGTGCAGGCAATGGACTTCAGACACCATAAAATAACAATACGCTAAGACTTAGGAACGCTTTCTAACTTAATTCAATTAGGCAAAACCCTTAAAATGAACGACCTTTGCGTTTCACTAAAAACATTTATTCTTAATGGGAAGATCTCAGGAAACTGTGGGGAAGAAGGAAAAGCAGAAAAAAAAGCTCCAGAAACGGAAAGAAAAAGTCGAGAAAAGAGAGGAGAGGAAAGCTAACAATAATAAGGGCAAGGGCATTGATTCCATGCTGGCCTGGATTGATGAGGATGGAAACATCTGCGATGCACCCCCTGATCCTGCTAAGCGTAAAGAGATCAACCTGGAAGATATTCAGCTTGGCGCCCGCCAGGAAAAAGAAGAAGAAGTTGAGATTGTCCGCAGTGGTAAAGTCACCTTCTTCAATGAGTCAAAAGGTTATGGTTTTATCAGAGATCTGAAAAGCCAGGAAAGTATTTTCGTTCACGTCAATGGTATCGAAACTCCGATTCAGGAGAACGACAAGGTTACTTTCGAGACTGCAAAAGGGAATAAAGGCCCTGTAGCGGTGAAAGTCCGGAAGGTATAGACTTAGGCAAAAATGACTGGCGCATGGTCGCTGGTTTATCAGAAATATATTTTCATCTTCTTATTAGAGAGAGGCAACCGGTATAGCCGGTTGCCTTTCTTTTTACCCCTTCCTTCCAGTCTGATTCGCTTGCTGGTCAGAACGTTCATTTTTTTTGTTTCCGGAGCTTCCGGTTTGCCTCGTGTTGGTTTTGCGGGTGTTGCTGCTCTTCTCGCGCAGGTTCTTGTCCTGCTTGTTTCCGCGATTCGATTCAGGATTGTTATTAGCCATAGTTTCAGGTTTTAATGTACGGCACTTGTGTAAAAACCCTGCCGACGGCCCTTTACTCCTCTGTTAAAAATCGAAAAGTCTGAGCTGAAGGTTATCCTTATTTTTCCTGGAAGGCAGACCGAAGTTCGAGATAGAAATGCCCAGCAAACGTACCCGCACACCGTCAAGTGGTGTATGTCTAAGCAGCTCCGTAGCGATGGTCGCGATAGCAGTCGCATCGTCGAGACTATCCTGTATGGTACGGCTTCTGGTAATCAGTTGAAAATCGTGATACTTAATCTTAAGCGTTACGGTACGTCCTTTCACCTCATAGCGCCGTAATCTGTCCTGAACAGTGATAGCGATCCTTTCCAGCTCTGGTTGCATTTGCTCAAGAGTGAGGAGATCTTCCTGAAAGGTATCTTCAGCGCCGACGCTTTTGATTTCGTGGTGCGGCTGTACGGGACGGTCGTCAATACCTCTTACGATCTGGTAGAAGAACCTGCCGCTTTTTCCAAAATGATGTATGAGCTCCGCTTCTGAAAGACGTTTCAGGTCGGCACCTGTAAAGAGCCCCATCCCGTTCATCTTTTCAGCCGTCACCCTACCCACCCCGAAAAACTTATTTACCGGAAGCTGCTCCATAAAACTTTCTACCGCCGAAGGACCGATGAAAGTCAGTCCATCCGGCTTGTTCATATCCGAAGCGATCTTTGCGACGAATTTATTGACGGAGACACCTGCGGAAGCCGTGAGTTCCAACTCATCAGTTATGGCCTTCTTAATCTGACCCGCGATTTCGATTGCGGAGCCGATACCTTGCTTGTCATCGGTGACATCAAGATAGGCCTCATCGAGACTTAATGGTTCAACCAGATCAGTATGTCGGTGGAATATCTCACGCACCTTCCGGGACACTTCTTTGTAAGCATTGAAACGGGGAGGGACGAAGATGACATCGGGACAGAGCTGTGCCGCCTTTTTACTGGACATGGCAGAATGGATACCAAACTTTCTGGCTTCATAGCTCGCAGTGGCAACCACACCACCCCTACCCTGTGGACTACCCCCTACTGCTATGGGCTTGCCCCGAAGCGAAGGATCGTCGCGTTGTTCAACAGAGGCGAAGAAAGCATCCATATCGATATGGATAATCTTCCGGTAATTGTTGGTCGCCTCCACAGGAGAAAAATGTTGTTATAGGTTGAAAATAAGCAAATTAGTTCACAACCGCAGGAAACGGGCAAAGAGGAGGGGCAGCAAACCCGGCATTGGTTCGATCTTTATGAGTGATACGAAAACAGCAAAAGATGAAAAAGCGTTATCTCCCCCTTTTATTTGCCGCGACGATTCTTTGTAGCGCACCAGCAATCGCAGCAGAGTCAGCGGTCGTAGAAACAGCCACCGTCACTCCGGCTCAACTCAGTGATCGGGAACAGGCGGAGCAATTAATGGTCAGACTTCATGAGATTCAGGATCTTACTAAGCAGAACCTGAGTGCTGAGGAACGCCTGGCGCTGCGTACTGAGGTGAAGGAAATCAAGGAACAATTTAAGGTACTTGACAAGCGGATATCTATCTCTATAGGTGCGATTATCATCATTGCGCTGCTGCTGATTATATTGCTTTAGCCCTCTTGCAAGAGCTGGTGTAGCAAGTCAGGAGCGGCCGAAACGTGCGTGTACAAGATTGGAATTACAATTATGCTAGATTTTTTTCTAGTTTAAGCGTCCGAATCCTAACCGCATGTTTTCTAAAAAGTTACCCGCGACTTTCATCCCTGCAAATGGCGAATCTCATCAAAGTATTCTTAGTATCGCTGCTATCGTTTGCGATTGGCTAGGCTGGGAAATCGTCTACGCCAGTCAGACCGGCATCATCGCTCATACGCCAAAGACTGCATTTTCTTATGGTCATGAAATCACCCTTCGGCTCGAAGGGGATGGATTAAGTATCGTATGCAGTAGTAAACAATCTTCCCTATTCGACATAGGAAAAACCAAAAAGCACCTGAATAGCTTCATCAGCACTTTTGAGGAACATTCGACTACACCTGAGGACACCAAACGTGCCAGGTACGAGGAATTGAGGTCAATGTTTGAGAAAAATGCTGATCAGGATCTACTGGCCCCTGGCAACTTTGAGGCGTTCAGTAAAGAGGCAGGAGCCCTCAGCTACTTTAAGCCCAGGAAAGGGTATATAGCAACACCAGTCATTGCTATACTGAACATCTTTGTGTTCATTGTGATGACTGCATCTGGTGTCGATCTTCTCAACCCTGACCCGATGGATATTCACGTCTGGGGCGGGAACTATGGGCCGGATACACTGAATGGTCAGTGGTGGCGCATCTTCAGTTGTGGTTTTATTCACATTGGCGTCGTCCACCTGTTAATGAATCTTTACGGCCTACTGCTAGCTGGTTCTCTTCTGGAGACTATAATAGGTACCTCCAGATTCATAGCTGTCTACATTCTGACCCTGATCTGCTCCAGCATTCTAAGTATGTACTGGCATCCCGGATTGATCAGCGCAGGTGCTTCTGGGGCTATTATGGGATTGTTTGGTGTGTTGTTGTCACTGCTCACGACTAATATACTACCGAAGCCGGTAAGGATGGTCTTCCTACCGAACCTGGCAATATTCGTCGTCATGACACTTGCGAATGGAATGAAGGAAGGCATTGACAACGCGGGGCATATCGGAGGGCTCACGGGCGGCATCGTCATAGGTTATGCAATCTATCCTTCATTGAGGCCAAAGGCTAGCTCCGTATTGAGGGCCCTGACTATGGGAGGCACTGCAGTCTTAGTGGGTTCCTTTGCTATCTGGGGCTTTCTTTATACCGGAGCGCCGCAACGGGTAGTCTTCAGCCATTTGCGACTGAATGAAATTGTAGAAAATTATAACCGGCGACTGAACAAATTTGTTGAACTGGAGTCCATGGCATTGGAGCCCGTCAGGCAGTCGGAGCAAATTGGTGGCTTTACCGAACAGATCGTAGATGACATCACAAACAGAGGGATCTATTACTGGGATGAGTGCATAAAGCTGCTGGACAGCAACAGTTTGTCGATGCTACCCGGAGACATGAAGCGGAGAAACGATCTTCTTTTGAATTACTGCTATACACGTAAGAAACAGTTCTATCTTGTTGACCGGTATGTGAGGGAAAACTCCGAACAGTACTTGCCAGCGTTGAAGACATTGCAGGCGGAATGCGATAGTATCATAATTGAACTTGCAGGACAGTGATTCTGTAAAGTCAGTCCTTAGGGGGCTATCAGGTTTACCGTCTTGTTCTATTGCAGATGAGCATCAATCGACTTATCCTTGAAATATCTTTGCGCATACATGATCAGAACAAGCGACATCGACAGCGTGAAGAAAAATATCAGGTACCCGATACCGAAATTCATCAAGGGTTTGTCGTTTATCTTGGCGCCGGTAAGGTGTTTCCCTAAACTGACTGAAATTGCCAGGATAAAATAGGAAGAAGCTACTGCTGCCAGGGTCCCTGTGATCATATATCCCGTCCATCTGTTCCAAACTAAAGGCAGTAATCATACGAGAAGAAGCAAGTAATCCAGCGGCCCGGGGGCAGCATAGGTCCCTGTCATAATGAAGTTTACCATCCCACAGAGGAGAAAATAAGACACAGCTAATAAGCGTAATTTCTTCAAAGGCGAGCGGTTAAATGCATAAACAAAGGGAAAATTGCATGAATGAAATTACAATAAATGTCGTACTATCTCTAAATAGGAAAAAAGCCCGCCTTTCGGCGAGCCCTCCCTATACACATGAAAATATCCGTGATTATTGCTGCGTCGCCGTGTAGATGACATCAGTGGTGTAGGTTCCTGCAGGGTATGCGAAACCAGGAGTGGCCTTATACTTCACAGAGAAAGTCTGGTTGCCACCATTGTTAGCATTTGTGATCAGGTCCTGAGCTGTTGCAGACAGCGCTTTGTAAGTGCTGGCAGAGAAGCCCTGACCCAACTGACCGCCTGTGTTGTTATCGCTAACGACGATACCCAGAACGGAAGTAGGCATGCTGGAGCTGGATACAGAACCACCGTTAGAGAACTGGAAACTACCAGAACTGGTCTTCACCGTTACATTGAATTTCTTGTTGGAACGAACCTTCAGCTCCTGTTCGGTGCTTTCAACACCATTAGCGTAGTGTGCTACAGTTGTGAAAGGAAGCGTTACTGTTGATCCGTTGCCGTTGGTAGCTACGAAAGAGATTTCGAGAGCATTGCTCAGGTTGAGCTGAACCGTTTGCTGGGCAGAACCCGTTGCGTTCTGAGTATTCTGAGCCTGAGCTGCTGTTGTGAACCCGATGAATGCTGCTGCGATGATGATGATCTTTTTCATGACTTGTTGTTTTTGTGTTTTTGTTTTTTTTGTGTTTTTGTTTTTTTGTTTCGTTTGATGATGCAAAGATTCACCCGGTTTTGAGACCTGTCAAGGAAAACGCAGGGGTTAACGCAGGCTTTGCAAGCGGTTAACGGGGTGTTTGCAAATCAGTCGTGCCTGCGGCAGTGGTTAGTGGTTAGTCGTGAGTGCCTTCGGCAGTCGTGAGTCGTTAGTCGT
>JAEYQO010000040.1 GCA_023409975.1 Bacteroidota bacterium
ACTCCATTTGCCAGCGCCTCTAATCGGATCTCTGTCCGTCCTGCCGCTGCCATTCCCTTCCTCACAGTTGTGCCCAGGGTATTGATAATACGGTAGCCAGCAGGGGACTTAAGTCCTTCAACAATCACACGGTCCCGCGCAGGGTTCGGGTAAACACTGAAGCTGCTCTGGCCTCCCAGCTCTCCTATACTTAAAATGGTTACGGTCTCACAGGTATCCTCACTACCACATCCATTGAATGCAGTGACGCACACCGTGTAGCTACCCTGCTGACTGTAGGTATGAACCGGATTCAGTCCTGAGGCTCCCTGACCATCACCAAAATCCCAATGCAGACTATCCGCGGCTGAACCAATATAACTCAGGTTTACGATTAAGCCATTCTGTGAAAAGCTGAAGGCAGGTAGCGGTGCGGGACAGTTCACCACCACGGTCTGGCAGATACTATCCACACCACAGGCGTTATACACTTCCAGACAGGCGGTATAGCTGCCATTACCCGGATAGGTATGGGCAGGATTGGAAGCAGTAGACGTATTACCATCACCAAAGGTCCAGCGAAGGCTATCTATATTGCTGCTACCCGTGTAGAGAAAATTGACCTGGGGACTGGTACTGCTCGCAGTAAAACTAAAATCAGCATCTGGTGGAACACAGCCACAGGGATAACCCAGTTTGGCTATGAAGAAGTCGGATTGACCACCAACGCTCAACAAAGTATCTGGACCAATGTAAAGCTGTGATCCGAATTCACCACCCATGTAAATGTTACCACTCAGATCCGTAGCCAGAGCGCTTGAATGATCATGTGCTCCAAAGGAACTTGCCAAAGTATCCAGCATGTTGAGCGCACCGGATTGCATATCAAACCGGGCCACAAATACATCATATCCCTCATTGGCTGCATGCACTAAGCTATCTTCATTTGGCCAAATCAAAGTCGCACCATAGGAACCAGCCAAAACGACCTCGCTTCCCGCCAAGGCTATTGCACTCCCATACGTGGCCGAATTAACAGACCCATTCCGCAACCATTCTGTAGTACCGTTTGCATTGATTCTCGTCAGAAAAGGCAGTCTACTTTGAACTGTCGAAATAGAATTAATGATAGAAAATCCATCAAAAACATCCCCGTGCGATGAAGTTCCAGAAAGGTAAAGGTTTCCGCCATTGTCCAACGCCGGCCTACCCACAAATCCCGCGTTTATTGTGGTACTATTTTCTTTTTTCCATAAGGATTGTCCTTGTGCATTAAATGCCGCAACATAGGCAGCATTTGTAACAGGCTGTGAACCTATATTGAACAGCCCTCCAATGTACTGTCCGGCTATATAAAAATTACCCGTCGTACTATCTCTGACCATTCTTGCCGTGATTACGGTAGTTAGATCTATGGTTATATCGAGTGAAACATGGCCGATAAAATTCCCTTGCTCATTATACCTCAAAATATAAATACCGCGGGATGGTATCGCGAGGTTTGTCCCAGTTGCTAAAAGCCCGGAATTCAAAATCCCAAGCCAATATACATTGCCCTGTGCATCTACTTCCATGTCCATAAACTGGTAGCGATTTGAGTATGCACTCGCCATGGTGTCTGGCTGGGGCATCCTTAACCAATTGAAGTTGCCGCTTGTGTCATACTGCGCGATGTAGAGTCTTTTATTATAGTTCAGGGGCAAGGTAGTATCCCCTCCGATTGAAGATGGAACACTAAGTGAAGATGAAACATAACCTGCGACATAAACATGTCCAGATTTGTCCGCTCTCACCACATGGTAAATAAAATCGCCGGACACGTCATTACCAGGACCTCCAATGGCTTTCGACCATCTCAGAATTCCAGCGCAGTTAAAGCTGGCGAATACCGCATCCTGTAAACCAAACCCGCTAAGACTCTGGCTGCCGACATCCATTCCCGGTGAAACAGCATTCCCCAATACGTAAACATTGCCGTTTATATCTGTGGCCAGATCCAAAACCTTTTCGAAGGAACCAGCAAGGGCACTATTCCCGCTCCCCCCTCTAGTACCCCACTGCCAGGACTGGGCATTGCTGTTTCCGCTCAAAGACATCAAAAGAAAGTATACCAGCCCGCTGATCAACTCAAATCTGAATTTTATATGTAAAGCCATTCTCATACTTTTCCTTTTTATATAGACAGAACTTTCTGTCCAATGGTTTAAAATGATATCAAAATAAGAAAAACCATAGCGGGTTTTCTACGCCCGCTATGGTTATAACTCAGGATAATTACCTGGTGATCGTCAGCTTCTGGTGTTGTAATAAAGCACCATCTTCTTTCATAACCACGATATATACCCCTCCGGCATAGTCACTCATATCTAGCTGAAGACTGCCTGAAGCATCAGCCACATTAAAGCTGCGAACTTTCCGTCCGGTCAGATCAAATACTTCAATTTGCCTGCTTTCAAACTGGCCATTTCCATACTGATAGTGAACTTTTGTCGACTGCACAGCAGGGTTCGGCGCCAGCCTCAGGCTGATGCGGTCAGCATCCGCTCCTGTAACTCCCTCTCCTGCAGCATCCTCAGGTTGACGATACTTGAAGTGCTGACACAGATCAGGGAACTCTATCTCACGCTCCCAGAAACAAGGGAAGATGCCCTCCTCTGTAACAATCTGTGCATAGGCATACAACATCGTGCTGCCACCATTGAAGCCGGGATCAGGCTGGAAGTTTACGACAAACCCACTTCCACCGGGAGGCACAACCAATGTGCTCGGGGTCCAGTTGCCATCAGGTGAACTGAGGGTAACACTGATCGGGAAAGGATAGGGGTTATCAATGTAAAGCTTCACGAACACGAGGCAATTGCCGCGATCATCATGCTCCATCCAGATCTCGTGGATCTCAAGTTTCAGATCGCAGCGGCAATCCACCGCTTTCACATCCATATTATCAGACGTACGCTTACACAAGCCATTGTCTAAGGTCAGATTATGCCAGCCGTCAACGGAAACAACATAAGGATTCACATACCATCCTCCGTTCTCAGTGTAATAGGCATTCGCCCACTCCCAGAAATTGAACGGATAGGTGGGGCCGTAAAGCGTGTAATTCCCCTGCGCCATTAACTCCTTACATAGTTTATAACATCCGCTTGGGAATACCCATAGATACTCTTCAGGATCCTTGGGAACATCTATCTGGCTGCTGGTGACACAACCGCTGCCATCATGGAAGTACACCTTGTAAGGTCCACCCGAATACACATTGATAGGGTTACCGCTCATACCATTGCTCCAGGTATAGCTTCCCGGAACGCCGTTGCTCGCCTGAAGCTCCACCTTGTACAGATCACAATCCAGCATACTGAAACTAATGCTCGGGATCGGCGGGGGATTGTTAACATGTACGGTAAACAGGGCACTGGTGTCACTGCAATAACCGCCGCCTGGCTTCTGCACACGAATGATCAGTTGGTAATCATAGCTACCCACAGGCAGACCGCTCTGGAATAACTCAGACTGATTGCCTACAAGGGTGCCATCGCGATACCATTCATAAACGGTCACATCCGGACCTGCGTATCCATAAAGCGTGAAATCTGTCTGGTGACAGTAATTGGTGTCTCCTGAGATTTCTGCATCGGGCACCATAGTAAACTCGACTGGAACAGCATTTGTAGTGAAGCTACAGTAATACTGATCAGAAACACTCACCCACCAAGAGCCAGTTTCAAACACCCCTACTGGATTATAAGTAGTATTAAATATAGTATCATTGTCTTTTATCCAGTAATAATCCGTCGGTGAACCAGCAAGTATGCTGTTCACATAGTTTAAGTTTGCGGGCTCTCCTTCGCACAGTGCACCCACGGGATCTATCTCGCCATCCAGATCCCTGCTATGGATTTTTATCGCGACAGTAGTATCGTCTGTACAACCAAAACTATCACTTATTTGCAAGCTCACGAAATAGGTACCTGGGGAAGCATATACTCGCTCCGGATGTTGTTGAGCATTGTGTGATGCATCATCAAAACTCCAAAAATGTGTCACTCCTAACGGATAGGCAATGCTTGTAAATTGAACAGGATATCCAATACAGATTTCAGGAATCGTATCCGGTGCATAGCTGAAGTTGGCCACCGGCAAATTCGGCACCACCAGGGTATCGAAAGCCCAGCAGGTATCATACGAAGGGAAAGCATTGTTGTAAATCGCCAGCGCTATAGGATAACTTCCCGGCGCCAGCGAGGTCGTATAGCTGGTGAGGCTGGTATTTTGCACCGACACGCCATTGATGAAGAAATTCCAGTTCGTGATCGGTGTTGCAGGATAGTAATTGGAATGATCCAGCAGGCTCACCTGGTAAGTTCCCGGTGTGCTGCCGCAACTCAGACTGTATTTCAATCCCGCAATGAAGGGCACGGTCACGATCGCTGTGTCGGTTCTGACACATACACCGTTCACGCCATTGTAGAGCACAGAGTAGGTAAATTCGTAACGCCCGGCCTTTGTAAATGTGAAGACCGCAGTATTAGCGCCCACACTCACTGGATTGGCTTCCTGTGGATAACCCCAGTTTGGACTGAATCCTCCTGTAGAATAGCTTCCTGTCAAGGAGACTTCACCACAATCACTCAACACGCCACTGGCTTGTACAGTAGGCGAAGGTGTGACGACACATGGTGTGGAACAGAAGTAGTTGATCTTCACCTCATTGGTCTTGGCCTCACAGCCGTTGGTATTCGTCACGATGGCGTAATAGGTACCGGTATATAGTGCATTAAAGCTGATACCACTCGCCTGATAGACGCCATTCCTGTACCATTCAACACTGCTGGTAGTACCAAATCCTGACTGGATAGTAGCAGTCAACAGCATCGGCAGGTTGGCTGCTGTATCACAGAAATAATAGGGTCCGGCAGGTGTCACATTCGCCACGGGTGCTGGTTTCACAACAATATCGTGTGTCGCAGTAGCAGGACTGTGACAACCATTAGGCTGAGTTACGTTCAGCGTGATGGTATAGGTGGTATTGCTGCCATTGAGTTGGTCATAATCGTAAAAATCAGATGGCAAAATCGAACCGCCTCCGTCACCGAATGCCCAGGCAACACTTCCGTAACTGGTCAGGGATGGCAGAAACGAAACTCCAAATACCTCGTCTCGACACACAGTATCCGGTGCAACGATGGTAAGGTTCACGGTCGGGATCACATGTACCAGAAGGGTGTCCTTGTGAAGCACGCCGCATTTCCGCACCTTGGCAATCAACAGCGCATCAGTGGGTGTTGTAACATGGTTCCACAATACTTCAATATCGGCACCGGGATTGGCAGTGGTCACACTACCGGTGGTGCTGTTGATAATCTCCCATTCATAGAGCTCACCCTCCTGATAACCGGCAGAGTAGTTTTGATAGGTGGAAGCACAAACAGTATCCGGTCCGCTCACCTGCACATGCACCACTGGCGGATAAACCGTTTTATACAGGGTATCGGAAGCGCAATAAGGCGATTTCTTCAACTCTCTCCACAGCTTGATAGTCTGTAGACCGGAATTAAAGGAGATCGATACATTGTTACCACTGGATGATCCGGAGAAGCTACCGCCGGTTACGGCCCAGCGGAAAATCGTATTAGGATCAGAATTCTTCGCATTGAACAGATAAGGTGTCGCCGCACAAACTGTATCAGGTCCCAGCAGGCTGTCCGGCATGGCAGGCTTGTGCAACACTTCAATATCCAGCGGCTCTGGCGCACAGAAGCCATTGCCCCAGACGGTAAGGGTGTAGTTGCCCCCCGAAGTGAAATTCGCATTGAAGCTATTGCCCACACCATACTGTGGTCCCGATGGCCCGCTGAGCGTCCAGTTACCCACATGTCCCCCCGACAGGCTATACGTAGCACTGCCCGGGGAACACACGGTTTCAGGACCGGAAACAGTGGGCGGCGAGGTAACAAGGATGCGTTTGGTCGCAAATCCGGTACAGAACAGAAGCGTGTTCTCATAGTCCACTCTGAGTTCTATGATTCCGGGATTAGTGGTTTGTATAATGTACTCATTGGGCTGATCGGTCGGGATCAGGGTAGCACCGGTGCCGGTGTTCATGGTCCAGTTGAAAACTGTCGCCGGCCATTGCGGCATCTTGTAAGTATATTGCCTGGTGCCCGAACAAATCACTTCAGGTCCCTGGATATACCCGGTATCCTGAACAACTGGGATTTTCACCACTGTCGGAGTCGGACAAGGGTATTTACAATCAGGAGTCATATGGAAGATCAGGTAGCCGAACCCAAGTGAGTCCACATGATCCCAAACCACATCGACCCAATTGTCCTGCTGATTGACAATACTTCCACCGACGGCTTCCCACCAGGCAGAACCATCATTCAGGCAGTCTTTAAAATCCGCAAACGGTTCCGCCCAATACCTGCCGATCTGGTTTTCACAAACTACTGAAGGACAGGTAACGGTCACGCCCTTGCCCTTCAGCACCTCTACCTTGTATTCAAAGGTATTGCTGCAATTACAGGCATTGGTCACTGTTAGCGTCACGTTGTACGTACCGTCGTTGGTATATGCGTGGGTGGGATTAGGCAGAGGCGATGTCGTACCATCGCCAAAATCCCAGTACCAGGAAACGATCGGTGTACCAGCGCCCTGACTCGAAAGATCCTGAAAGATATTGATCTTGTCGACACAGGTCTGGAAATGGTCACCCACTGCAAAAGGCAACATGGTAAACTCAGCTCTGGGACCAGGGATCTTCTCGATGCACATGTAGGTTGTTCCATAGCAACCATAACTGTTTGTATCGGTCACACTGATGGCTCCCTGACCTGCAGCACCCCAGGATACGGTACAGGTTATACCGGGCGTACCAATGATATTACCGCCCGTCACCTGCCAGAAGAAACTACCTCCCGAACTCGGGTTGGTAACACTATAGGTGACGATACTGTGTTCACAAACGCGGAGACAGCGGCCATCTTCGATGTCCTCATCCACACGCTCCTTACCGAAGGAGTCGGCCACCTGACACCCCACCTGGGCATCCCAGGTAAGCTCTGGTTCTGGTGGTGGTAACACAGCTACATTGATGGTGCCTGTTTCCACGATCACATTGTTGGAATCTCTTCCTTCCACCTGTACGGTCGCACTCCCCGCACCTGCCCAGTAGACAGTTACGGACGGACCGTTCAGCGGATTGACACTGCCAAGCGCAGATACTGACCAGAGATAATTGACTCCGGAGCTGGTGGCAATGCTGTAACTGGCTTGTTCTCCCTTACAAACAGTGTCGGGTCCTGAAATGGTAATGGTTGTCTGCCCCCGACTCAGGAATGGCAGGCAGGTGATCAACAGAAGGGTTGTGCTTGCGACAACCAGTCTCTGAAATACTCCTTGCATAATGCTGGATTTTGATGGTTAATAATGGTTATGAATTACCGAACACCCTGCAGTGGCATTCGAAAACAAACCTAATCCCCGCATTTTTGGCTTGCAACGGCTATCCACCCCATTTTACCCCCCGTATTTTTACGCAGTTTTTCCATAAAACACTGACAATCAAACGCAGGTCGAAAAACAGCTAAAATGATTTTTTTGCAACTACAGGAGGAGTCTGATGTACCGTGACCAAGGGGAGGAGCATTACCCTCCGACCCTGCCAGAATTTCGAAGGCATGAGTAAAAGCTCTGGACGACCGTGGAAATTCTAATCAAATTGTAAAATATACCATACCTGCTTATTGGGCGCGGAAACCCTTATCAGGTAAGCATATAACGAAAATACCGCAATTAAAAGTGCGTAAAATTACGGTAGTAAAAATGGGGTATTCACCCTTTTGGCGAGAGTAAATGGGATTCTAACTTGTAGCCCTAACAAATACACCGTTTTATGAAAAAGGAATTTTTGCTTTTAACGTTAACAGCATTTCTGGTAGCAGCCTGTAAATCGAAAAAGGAACAAGTGGAAGTGCAGGTAACCGCAACACCTTCAACCCAGGATCTATTGATGACGCACGCGATACATAGAGATAGCGCGAATACTTTAATTAAAAGCTATCTTCAGAGCATTGCGGGAAGAACTGAACCAAGCCTGAAATACCTGGCCTTCGATGCTGACCAGTTACGGTTCTATCTCAATGACTCTACACGCGGTAAGATCGCAACATTAAAAATTATGTTTGCTCATAAGAGGGATTGGATTGACTCAGGACATTTTGGAGAACACGCAAATACAAAAGTTGGCGCATTGACAGTAGTGTTGGCGGGGTTTGATGTAGCAGGAGACTATATCTATATTGGTCAAAATGAAAACTACGTTCTTGATTTTGCCATAGGTTGCCCTTCTGAGTGCCAGACAGTTGGTAGTGCCGCATTAGACACGTTGAATTGAATATGGTACTTTTAATGATATTGTATATACTAACGATTATGCTCAGCGTTTCAGCAGGGTTTGCTAACTATAGCAGACTTGCGAACGCTGAAAAACTTTTCGTTTGGCTTCTTGGAATGACGCTGGTCACTGAAATTACAGCGTTCATCTTTTTCATTAATGGCAGAAACAATATGCCCTTGTATCAAATTTTCGGTCTTGTCTATTATCTTGTAATTGTCCAATATTTCAGTACGTCGCTCAAGGATTTTCCAACCCGATTTGTCTTTCGGGGTTTACAATTTATAGGGGTAACTGCATTTGTTTTAAACTTATTGTTTCTTCAGCCTTTGAACGTTTTTAGCTCACATTTTTTTATGATGATGTCTGTTGTAATCATCTGTCTATGTCTGCTTTCATTTTACCGACTACTTTCGGCTACAATATCTCTAAACCTTGCTATTTCAAGAAGATTTTGGATTGATGTTATCCTAATAGTATTTTGGAGTATTACCTTTCTAAATTGGGGGTTATACAATGTTTTACATAAGTTGCTTGAAGAAAATTTCTGGTGGGTGCGGTTCATGCTTTTGACCATAAACGTAGTTACTTACTTTGCTTTGGGATTTGTACTCTCTCGAAAACACATAGAATCACATGACAACTGACGAGTTAATTCTTCCAATATTCATCGGAGGCACTCTGGTAGTTTGTTTATTGGTGTTCGGACTGATCATTTTCCTGATTCTTCACAATAAGAAACAAACTCGCAACAAACTCGAAAAACAGCAATTAGAATTCGATTTCAAAAACCAATTGATTGAAAACAGAAGGCGCGTTCAGGAACAATCGCTCAGAAAAATTTCCCGCGAACTTCATGAGAACATTGCGCAGTATCTTTTACTCGCACAATTGAAGATCCGCATGGAAAGTG
>JAEYQO010000064.1 GCA_023409975.1 Bacteroidota bacterium
GTGCTTGATTAAACTGGTGACATAATGCCGTTGTAGGATTCCCGAAGCCCGGCAGAACAGTAGTACTGTTGCTAAATAGTAGCACCCGCCGAATATCTGCAGTAATATATTCGGCCGGCCTTTTGCACCACTTTTGGCCGAACAAAAGTGGTAGAAATTAAAACTTGCCTTCGGCAGTCGCTAGTCGTGAGTCGTGAGTCGTTAGAGTATTAACCGATAATCCTATGGTTCGTAAATAAAATCGGCTTTGCTTCACTACGCTTCGCTAAACCCGCCAATGGCCAATGGCCAACGGCTAACGGCCGATAGGGCTGTGAGTTGTGGATTATGTGGGTTGCTTTGGCTTTGGCTTTGGCCTTGGCTTTCGCCCTCGCAAAACCCGCCAATGGCCAACGGCCAACGGCCGATAGGGTTGTGTGGCTTCGCCTCGGCATCACGGTTCCCAGATCAGGCGTGCAAATGTGCTGAATCGCTGATTCTCCCTGTCGACAGGGATTCCGGCGAGGATACCGATGAGGAGGTGTTCCGAAATGCTTAGCCGGAGCTGCGGACGGATTACCATGTCGAAATCGCCATTGCGGAATTCCTTGTTGACCTCGACACCCACGAAGTTGCGGGTGCCCGGGATCATGTAGTGCAGATTGGTATTCAGGTCGTACTGCCGCTCCCAGTGCTGGTCGCGCAGATGGAGCAGGTATTTCGGACCGGTATAGATGAGGGTATGGAAGTTGTTACCCCAGCGTTTGGCGGCGACGAAGAATGGATTGAAAAGATTCCCCTGAATGGTTTGTTGTACGCCAAGGCGATTCAGATCGGGAAACTCCAACTCATTGATATAGCCCAGCGCCATGCTGATATTGTTCCGGGGAGATACGAGGAAGGTCCACTGGACCGCCGTTTTCAGACTTTCCATCCTGTTAGAAGGCACACCTGTGGGGTCCGTTCCGCTGAGCGGTGAGTAGAATGTGAAGGGCACCTCGATTTCCAGTCCCAGCCTGTCGACGGGTGCAAATTCATATTCCACGAGCGCCTGGTAGGTATCATAGCGGAGATTATCGGTGATACCCAGACCGAGGTTCCATTCTTTTTCTCCCTTGCGGGCGCCGAGGTCGCGGATCAGATCGATATAGAGCGGCTCGGCGTGCAGGACCTTGTGCGGCGATTTTCTTTCTTCAACGTAGTCAATATAGAGACTATCCGTGGTCTGTTTCTCCTGCTCCTGCTCCTGGGCCTGTAGTTTTTCGATTGGAGCACTGATCATTAATACTGCGATAAGATAAAATAGATGTCTGGTCATGACCGTCTGAACTTCAGTGGCCAAAACTAAACACCCGAAACCTTAGAGCTGGTGGGTGCGTGTTAAAATTGTATTAATGCTGAATAGATTGTGCAGTCAGCAGGAATATGGACAGGTTGTGCAATGAGAGTCGCTGGTACCAGCGATCTGACGGTGCCCGCTGTTAAAGACAGGGTATTTTTCACACACCCCCCGGGGGGTTTTTCACCTTGCGACCCCCTCACCTCCCTGGCTATATTAGAGTTTTAAAATAAATGTTAGGCCAATAACCTCATTGTAGAATAACTCTTAACCATTACGCATATGTTGAAAATCATGAAATGGGCTGTGACTGCCCTCGCTATCCTCGTCGCCCTGACTGCCCGGGCCCAAACCTCTGATGTACTGAAGTACTATATTGTTTATGATGTTTCCGGGAGCGTCGCAAATATCGACCGCAACAACAACCTGCAGAAAAGTTTGTTCCGCCTGCTTGATGTAATTGAAGATTCTTCAAAATGGGACGAACAGTACAGGCGTTCCAGGAGTTTCAATTTTTATCAGTTTGGTGAAGGCGTAGGCAACCCTTTCAATTTCAGCGCATATTCTCCGATGAATTTAAAAGGTTCAGAAATAGTTTCGGCATCCCACAAGGGGCGTGGACAATTGTATAGCGATATTAGGTCAGCCTTGCAGATGGCCCTTAGAGATGTCGATGCACATAAGGACGAGCAGGCTGGTTTGTTCATTTTTACGGATGGCAGTTTCAGGACCGGGGATCTACCTCCGGGAGGAATGACAGAAGAGCAGTACCGAGAACAGGTTGATGAATTATTATTGAAATTGAAGAGATCATTAGGGCCAGACAGGGTGTTTATCATCCAGACTTCCGATAGTGATCCGCAATTTGGATTCGCGAAGGACGTGCAACCGCCTGCAAAATCTATTGAGCCGGTAGCCATGTCGAAAGGTTATCTGTGGATTGATGCGAGATACAGTACGAAGGATAGTCTGCCAGGCTTGTTTCTGGATCGCTTTATTCAGGAAGCCAATGCCATAATATCAACCAATGAGTTTCTTCCTTTGGAAGATGAGCACCAGGTAATGATCACGCTGCAGGAGATTTGGAGCGTGCGAAGGGAAGTTGAAAAGCTTCTCAAGAAAAGTGATTCGTTTCCATATAGGCATCAAATACTTCGACTCGACACGCTATTGAAACAAAGCTCGCTTTCGGGTGAAGAGGTGATAGAAGTAAAGAGAATAATCAGAGGTTTTACTAATCCGGTACCACTTACTGAAGGCCAAAAAAAGCTGTTCAATGAATTAGGAAACAAAGAGAATGAAAACCTGTTTCTCAATGCGCTGAAGAAGAAGGTACAGGACGAGGCATTTGACGAAATGGAGAATTCCAAATCTAAGCCAGGCATAAATCCCCGGGGCTTATTTACGGATGAAATAACGGTTCCCTTACAACTTACCGAGAGCTACAAACCTGCAGAAGCAACACCCATTACAGCGTCTGTGCGACAGAATAAGAGCTGGGAAAGCCTGGAACAAACAATTTTAGAAGGAACTGCCGACTATCTGATAAAAAGGTCCAAAATGGAGATAACCTATGCTTTTATCGAAAACCTGCAGGAATATGTTTTCTCAAAGGAGCCTAAGACCAAACTTTTATTTCCGAATACTGCACGTTTTACGACCAATCAGGATAATACTTACGATCTCGTAGCGTTTCGTGAAGTGGTAAAGACAGACCTGACCACACTCCCGGAGCGGATGCTTCAATATCCGGAGTTGATCCGCAGTGAGAAACTGTATTCTTTTTGCATGTTCATGCACCTGTATCAGGGTTTGATGGATCATGGCAGTATCGAAAAAAGTGTGGGGTCACTGGTTAATTTGCTCGTAAAGAATCCAGAGTTGCAAAGTGCATTTAAAGGGACTCGTACAGGTAAAGCGTTGATGCTTTCGATCAATTTGATCAGTGATCTTAACAAGTATGATTTTGCGAAAGCTTTTGAAAATGCCAAATCCGATACGGAATTGATAGCACTGGCAAAAATGTTGTTGATACAATCCCTTGACACGTCAAATCTTGAAAGGCTCAATCATTTTGAAGAAGCTGCCCAGGAGATTAAAAGGATATACAGAGATTATACGATCGTAAAAGCTCAGGTGCTCCGTCTTCAGGCGCTTGCAAAAGAAAATCCTACGTCTGATTTCGAACAATATAGAATCTATCAGAAGAACCTGCTGATGGATATCCTGAAGAGCAGTGCGTCGTTACTAACCTCTGGAGGAAAAGTAATGCGGTATTTAGAGTTGGGCGGGGAAGTTCGTGGAAAATACTCGAAAATAATTACTGCGCTGGATACATTTGAAAGAAGACTTAGCGAATACAATACTAAGGCGATAAGCAAAAAGGAGTATAGGGATATGGTTTACACCCTAAGAAAAAGTTTGGATATTAAAGATGGCAATATTAAAAAATGGTTTGACGAATTGGACAGCGATGATCGTTTCGATGATAGTGCAGTTGACAAGGAAACCTACAGGTTGATCAGAAGGGTGAAAAGTAGGGCAATGGATTTTGTACAGGTTTCGGACGAGTCCCTTTTCACAGCAATGCATAAAGGCGTGGAGGCCTGGTTTCAGATAAAAGAAGGAGATTACGCGCCAGCCATGTTCACACTGGCGGCTGGCTTCAAAGAAATTCTGAGTGATGACAATCAGGTAGTATTAACCCTACTAACCGCATCCGGAGAACTGGCGTCGGCGAAATCTCCGGATGAAGTGAGTGCTACCATAGCGCGATATGCTTTACCAGTGGCAAGTCATAAAATCAAGAAGACACATACCGGGTCACTGATGTTGAGTGCCTATGTAGGGCCCTCTGTGACTTCCTTCATCGATGCGAGTAAGCCATTTCGGGAATTATCCTTTCAGCTACTTGGTGTGATTGGCCCGGAATATGCCTTCGGCATGAAAGGAAAGCAGTCGCTGTCAATTATGCTTACGTTATTGGATCTAGGGAACATAATACAATATCGTATGAACTCAGATACCACAGAAAGTGACAATGTTTCTTTTTCACGGGTGATTTCACCAGGTATTCTTGTAGGGTATGCACCCATCCGTACCTGGCCTGTTGCTTTTACCGCGTCTTATATGGCATTTCCTCATCGCTTGCAGCTTGGGGCTACCGTTGACATGCCTTTAATTGGATTACATAAACGTAAAAAGTGATCACCAGCCATTGGATTCCATTTCGTCACTTTTAGGAAGAAAAACGAACCTATCCAAAGGCTACGGCAGATAATTATGTGCTGTGGTCTTCCCAAACCCGTTTCCATGCCGCGAATTCCGCAGGAAGAATCCAGTGTATAGCGATGTTCCCTTCATGCAATGACATCAATTCGATTGCTACCAGTTCCGAAAAACGCTCCCGGTGACCTTCCGGGAGTGTTTTTACATTGGCTTCAATAAACTCTCGCGCCTGCTCCTTATTGAGCGGTGTCAGGACGATGCGTCTGACCAATGATTTCAATTGATCACGGTACTTCGCTTTCAGCGGATCAGGCTCACCAAGGGATTGTCGCAAAGCAGCATATCTAAGTGCAGATCGTTTATGGGCCCAAAGAAATACATCTTTCAATAGTTCAACCCGGTTAAACTCGTAAACACCTAGCAGGCCATTGATATAGATATCTGGAGGTACATCGACGAAAGCCAGCGGGGCCAGATTGTGAGCATTGAGTGGGATATTAGCAGCCAACCGGGAGACACGTTTATTAACATCATCGAAAGGTTGGAGGTACGGGAGATGAACCATAAGAAAAAAAGCCTGCTCGAACGGATCGTGAATTGCCTCCGCCTTATGTAGAAGTTGGACGAACAGCTCTTCAATTTGTTGCGGAACTGCTAGAGGGATGTACACAGACTCTGAAATTCCTATAGCAAATTTTCTCAGTCTGCCTGAAGCAGAGGGGTCTGGTAACAGGTTTTGTGACAGTAAAGCATGCAGGCTTTTAATTGTGTAAGGATTAATGCCAATCGCTTCTGCAGACTGCACAATAAACTCAATGGCCTCCTTATGGTTCAGGATCATTTGCCGGTCCTTCTCCGGCTTTTCAGTAGCTGGCTTCCCTTCCTGCAGTAGCATTTGCGTATCCAGTAATGAATAGGTATTACCCTCCAGCCGGCTTGAGTTCCAGGAGAGGTCGATGAGCAATCTTTGAAGAATTTCCTTTGCGTAAGTACCAGCAGGACCGGTGCTGCCGGATGTGATACCAGTTTCTGCAAGGTTGGCTCTCTCTGCAGCCGAAAGATAGAAGGTAACGTTCGGCTGATAACTTTCCAGAAAAAGAGGGCGATAGCTGACAGGTGTTCTCTGTTCCAGAGGGCTGGTGACCAATGAAAGGATCTCTTTAGCAGCTTCTGAGAGCGGAATGAGCTCCCGGGCCGGATTGTCTGGATTGGGATTTTGAACAACAGCTGTCTTCTTTGCAGGTGTCTGCAAAATATATCGAGTCCCTTTAGTTTTCCCCACACGATGAACCTGCCCGGTTGAAATCAGGTCCGTCAGCCTTCTTAAGAGTGTCCTTGCGTCAATTTCATAGGAAAGCCGCGCTTGTAAATCGCCTAAAGACATCCCATCGGGATGTTTCGCAAGTTCCGATAGTATCTCGGCGGTCTCTGTGGGCGGTCCACTCATTTTTGCAGACAATTCCGACAAATTCGATATTATCTCGACAAATTAGTAAATAATTCCGACAAATTCGGGATTATTCCGACAAAAACCGGATTATTCCGACAAAAACCTGGTGATTCCGACAAAAACCCGGTGATTCCGACAGGATGCTTTCGCTTGGGTTTTCGCGCTCGCAAAACCCGCCAATGGCCAACGGCTAACGGCCGATAGGGTTGTGAGTGCTTGATTAAACTGGTGACATAATGCCGTTGTAGGATTCCCGAAGCCCGGCAGAACAGTAGTACTGTTGCTAAATAGTAGCACCCGCCGAATATCTGCAGTAATATATTCGGCCGGCCTTTTGCA
>JAEYQO010000095.1 GCA_023409975.1 Bacteroidota bacterium
CGGAGGAGGGTATCATCACTGAAATTCTAACAGAGGCGCCCGGGGACAGTCTTGTTTTTGAGGATGTCATCTGTCCTGGTTTTATCAATGCCCACTGCCATTTAGAGCTCTCTCATTTAAAAGGCGCCATTCCTGAAGGTCTTGGACTGATGGGTTTCCTGGGCCGCGTGCCTGCTACAAGAACCCTTGCTACAACTGAAGAAAAACGACTCGCGCGGCATGCCGCCTTTCAGGCGATGCTGGAAGAGGGTGTCGTAGCTGTCGGAGATATCTGCAATACCTCCGATACCCTTGATCTGCGGGCACAGGGGCGTATGCACTTTCACAGCTTTGTGGAAGCCCTGGGGTTCAGTCAGGATCTTGCCGGCAAAAGCTTTGCCGGAGCGGAAGCCACCTTCAATCAGTTCGTTAATCAGGATTCTGAACGGGCCATACTCCGTCAAACGATCGTCCCGCACGCCCCCTACTCTGTGGCACCCGCATTATTCAGGCTGATCAATGCGCACCGACCTGGTTCGCTCCTTTCCATTCATAACCAGGAGTCAGAGGATGAGGATGCGTATTACTTCGATAAATCGGGTGGTGTGAATAGCCTGCTATCCGGGTTCGGAATTGACACCGCCTGGTTTGAGCCTTCAGGTAAGAAAGCGCTGCCCACCTATTTGGAATGGCTGTCCCCGGATCATCCCATGCTTTTCGTCCACAATACCTATACAGATAAGGAAGAATTGGAGTTGGTGAAGGGTCATTTCCAATCCGCGTACTGGTGTCTCTGTCCGAACGCCAACCTGTACATCGAGGGCAAGCTACCTGACGTCAACATGTTTATCGACTCAGATGCCGCAATCTGTCTGGGGACCGACAGCCTTTCATCCAATCATCAACTGAGCATATTTTCCGAGGTGCTCACGCTGAACCGATCATTTCCGGAGCTGGGCTGGGAGCGACTGCTACGTTGGGCCACCAGCGGAGGCGCCAGGGCATTGCAAATGGAAGATCGTGTGGGAAGCCTGAAACCAGGGATGCAGCCGGGAATACTACAGCTAAGGATCAAGACGGATAGGCCTGCAGTTAAAAGGGTTGATGGTTGATGGTTGGGAGTTGGGGGCTGAGGGTTGTGAGTTGGGGGTTGTGGGTTGATAGCCCCCTAAGCAGCAAGTGAACTAACCGACACTCTTGTAGTTGGAAGTGGCTTTGGGGGTATGTTAATTCGTAGGAAGTAAGCGTTTACTCAGTATTCGGGCGAGTTGCTCGAGGTAGTGCTGGTCTGTTTCATCGAAATGTGCGAGCTTTTCGCTGTCGACATCGAGGACCCCGAAGACAGTGCCTCCGGAGATGAGCGGCACGACGATTTCGGAGCGGGAACTACTACTACAGGCTATATGACCCGGAAACTGCTCCACATCGGGAACCAGGATCGTTTCTGCTCGTTCCCAGGCACTTCCGCAAACACCCTTTCCTTTTTTGATTCTTGTGCAGGCAACAGGACCTTGAAACGGACCGAGGACCAGTTCCTCCTCCTTCACCAGGTAGAAGCCGACCCAGAGCCAGTTGAACTGTTGCTTCAGGGCGGCTGCTACATTGGCGAGGTTCGCTACAGTATCTGATTCAAACTGAATCAGCGATGCAATCTGTGGCAGCAACGATTCATACTGATCCTGCTTACTGCCTGTAACGACTGATAAGTCTTCTGCCATTTACCGGGTTTGATTCATGGGTTCCTGCTGCTCGAGGTTGAAATCACGGCTAACCTGTGTATGGTCCCCTTCCGGTTGGTTGCCTTCAGTATCTACCAGTGAGAGACGAATGGTATTCTTACCCATTGCCAGGTTCTTCAGGAAATAAGGCTTCCATTCAGTCAGCATAATACTGGTATCACGTCCACCGCTGCTGATGTCCATTTTCAGTTGCTGATCATTGCCCAGCGTGGTATTCCAGAGATAGTAGTCGAACAGTATATTCTCAGTATCCTTTCCAACATAATCTCCCTTGGGTCTGCTATAGAAAACCATGGGAGTAGATGGTTCGGGGAGCTTTTTCAACTGACCGGATTCATCTACAGAGAAGTGGTACAGTTGAGAGGCTTCCTTGTTCTTCAGGGAAAGGTGGTAAGAGCGGCTCAGGAAGCAGAGGACATAATGTTCGCTGTTCTTCGCGACCGTGAACTCATGTTTCGGCTCGTAAAGCGCCACGTAGGGCTTGTTGTTATGGATGAAGTGAATGTGCTGACCGTCGCCGGAGTTGCTGCAAAGCTGACTGGTCTCATCAGAAGTCTGGGCCTTCAGATCATAATTACTGACGTTAAAGGTCATGGTGATCCGGACCGAGTCACCGGCTGGAGTAGCTGTTACATTGGCGATATCCAGCTTAGCGTCAGGAAACTCCTGAGCATTGGCGATATCCGTCAGCGTGATCGCACCACGCTGCGTCGTGTCCTGCCCGGGCTCTTCGGAACCACCTGTCTGGTTAGCCTGACAGGCAACAAGCAGCGAAAAGGAACCCAATAAAACGACATTCTTCAGATTCAATAAAATATTCATGATGGGAATTTTTTTTCAAAACTAGGGAAAAAGAAGTGTCAGTCTGTTTTAGAAAATTTTAAGTAAACCCCTCTGGCAACTGAATAGCGGAACTGCTACATTTGTTTCCGTTTAACACTGAATAGCTTTCGACGAGGAATTCATGCTGACCACATCAGAGATTTTAAAGCGCGTCAGGCGGATTGAGATAAAGACGAGGGGGCTGAGCAATCATATTTTTGCCGGTGAGTATCACTCTGCGTTCAAGGGCCGGGGAATGTCATTCAGTGAGGTGCGGGAATACGCCCCGGGAGATGACGTAAAAACGATTGACTGGAACGTAACCGCCCGGTTCTCACATCCCTATGTAAAAGTTTTTGAGGAAGAAAGGGAACTCACCCTGATGTTGTTGATCGATATCAGCGGAAGCGCGCTCTTCGGCACCCAGCAGCGACTGAAACGGGAACTCATCACGGAAATAGCGGCTGTACTTTCTTTTTCGGCCGTGACCAACAACGATAAAGTAGGGGTGATCTTTTTCAGCGATAAGATCGAGAAGTTCATACCGCCCAAGAAAGGAAGAAGCCATACGTTGCGCATCATCCGGGAACTCATCGCTCTGGAACCGGACCACAGTTCCGGCACCGATGTTTCCGAAGCACTTGAATACCTGAACAATGTCATCAAGAAGCGCACCATCACTTTTTTACTGAGTGATTTCATCAGTGAGCCATACGAACGGGCCCTTCAGCTTGCTGCGAAAAAACATGACCTGATCGGCATTCATGTCTATGACCGTGCGGACCGGGAGCTGCCGGCTGCGGGACTGATACAGGTTATGGATGCGGAACAGGGATCAAGAGCCTGGCTGGATACCGATGATGAGGCCGTCAGGCATCAGTACACCAAGATGTTCGAGATGCACCGTCAGTACTGCATCCAATCATTTCGGAAGAGCGGCGCGGCGCTGCTTTCCGTCAGAACGGACGAAGATTATGTGAAAGTGTTACAAAGCTTTTTTAAAGGCAGATGAGACCAAGCAAAACCATCCCCGGCTGGAGTATTATTCTGACGCTGCTGTTCTATGCGGCGGGCTTGCAGGCGCAGGAGCCGTCCAGTGTCCATGCGAAGATCGATGCGACCAGCATTACCGTGGGTGATCAGATCCGGATGTTCATAGAGGCCCGTCATGATAATGGCGGGGGCACTATGATCTGGCCGCAGATACCGGATACGTTTAACAGCCTGGAGATCGTCGAACGTAATCCGATAGATACCACCGTCAACGGCACGGTGTCTGTTTACAAGCAAAGGCTGCTGATTACCGGGTTCGATTCCGGCATGTTCCAGATACCCTCATTCAGATTCCAGGTGGTTCCTAACCAGGGAGATCCCTACGCCTTGCTGTCGGATTCCTTTTTTGTTTCCGTGACTACGGTGCCCGTCGATACCAGTAAGCCGTTCGAACCCATCAAGGAGATCAAGGAAGTAAAGACCACCTGGAGAGATTATATCTGGTACATCATCGGAGGATTGATCCTTCTGGCGCTGACAGCGTTCGTTATCTGGTATTTCCGGAAGCATAAAAACGTGGCCATTCCTCAGTTTATTCCCAAAGCACCGCAGGAAACACCACAGGAAAAGGCGATGCGCAGGCTGCAGGACCTGGAACAGCAACAGCTCTGGCAGCAGGAGCGCGTTAAGGAATATTATTCCGGACTCACGGATATCCTAAGGATGTATATCGAAGAGCTGTACAGGATCCCGGCGATGGAGTACACCTCCGATGAACTGCTGGATGCCGCCGCGGCCCATCCGCAGATGCACCCTCATGTGGACAGACTAAGAACTATTTTGAGAACGGCTGACATGGCGAAGTTTGCAAAAGCCAAGCCTCTGCCGCAGGAACACACTGCCTGTCTGGAAGCAACAAAGTTTTTTGTGCAGCAGACTATGGCAGTGAGTCCTTCAACTGATCAACAGGCATGAACGAACTGATGAACTGGCAACAGGTGAGTTTTGCGCATCCCTGGTTTTTCGGGTTGCTGCTGTTAATTCCATTCCTGCTTTGGTGGGAGCGGAAACAGCGTAAACGCAGTCGCCCGGTATTACGACTTACCACGCTGAAAGGACTGAAAGATGCCCGCCCCTCCTGGAGAGTGCGGTTGCGGCCGATACTGACCGTATTGCGAATGCTGGCACTGGTGGCACTGACTGTGGCGCTGGCGCGTCCGCAGTCCAGCGATGTTTCTGAGACCATCGACAGTGAGGGTATCGATATCGTGCTTTCCATGGATGTTTCCGGCTCTATGTTGGCTGAGGACCTGAAACCGAACCGGATCGAGGCCTCCAAGAAAATGGCCATTCAGTTTGTGGAGGGACGACCGACGGACAGGATGGGACTGGTGATCTTTGCCGGCGAGAGCTTTACACAATGTCCGATCACCATAGACCATGAGGTCGTCAAGGAACAGATCAATGCCATCAAGAGCGGACTGCTGGTTGATGGGACTGCCATTGGTGATGGATTAGCGACGGCAGTAGACCGGATACGCCGTTCCAATGGAGAAAGCAAGGTCGTGATCCTGCTCACAGACGGCGTAAACAATATTGGTAAAGTGGGACCTGAGCTGGCGCTTGAAATTGCCAAGGCTTATAAGGTACGTGTGTACACTATTGGTGTGGGTACCAGGGGCAGAGCACCCTATCCAGTTCAAACGCCATTTGGCACTCAGAAGCAGTTACAGGATGTTCAGATCGATGAAGACCTGCTGAAGAAGATCGCATCGGAGACGGGCGGCAAATATTATCGCGCAACAGACAACAAATCCCTCGCGGCCATTTACAAGGATATTGATACGCTCGAAAAAACCAAAGTAGAGATCAGTAGCTTCCGGCATTATGCCGAGCTGTTTTACCCCCTGGCTTTGATCGCTATTGTCTGTCTGCTGCTGGAATTGGCGCTGAGGAATACGGTGTTCCGGTCGATAACTCAATAGAATGTCCAGGTCAGATGACAGATGTGAGATGACAGATGACAGATGGCAGATGACAGATGACGGATGACAGATGACGGTTGTGGGTTGTGGGTTGTGGGTTGCGGGACAGCCTTGGCCTTCGCTTTGGCCTTCGCTTTCAACTGTCAACGGCTAACAGTCAACGGCCTAACTAATAAACTCGCCGGCACCTTCGCGGATGAGTTCGGGAGCGCCGGAAGTGCAGTCGATCACTGTTGAGGGGATGGTATTCCCTGCGCCTCCATCCACTACAATATCCACCTGTTTTCCGAATAGTTCGTACATCGCCTCGGGGTCTGTATAATAGGCCGTGTCTTCATTCATGGGTAAGGACACGCTCATGATGGGATTGCCCAGTTCCTCCACGATGGCCTGCGTAATCGCATGATCAGGCACACGGATCCCTACCGTGTCTTTTTTGCTCTTCAATAACTTCGGGACCTCCTTGCTGGCTTCGAGAATAAAGGTGTATGGACCCGGAAGACTGTTTTTCAGCATCCGGAACACAGGGGTACTGATTGCTTTTGAATAGTCGCTGAGGTGCTTCAGGTCGCGACACACAAAAGAAAACTGCGCCTTCTTCGGATCGATACCCTTGATGCGGCAGATCCTTTCGATTGCTTCCCTGTTGTAGATATCACATCCCAGTCCGTATATCGTATCTGTCGGATAAATGATCACACCACCCTTGCGCAGGGTTTCAGCCACTGTTCTGATCTGCCGGGGCTGTGGATTGTCAGGGTGAATGTGTAGTAGCATGGCTGATATTTAGATGCTTTTTAATGGCGTTTAAAGCCGTTTCAAGTCGTTGCTCCGGATTACCCAGGATGTTTACCCAGGGTATTCCGCTGTTGATCACGGTATCTTTATACTGCCGATAAAAGTATGCCCGCATTTCCGGTTCGGGATGTTCCCGGAGCGTATCCGGTTCCCAGGGGATGTCTATATCGGTGAGCAGGTATAGATCGTAGTTGCTTTCTGCGATGTATTGCAGGATGGGGAGGTCGGTATTACCATATTTATTTTCGCTCCAGACCCGGATGACATGCAGGTTGGTATCACAGATCAAAAGCCGGTTGGCGCGGTCGATGGCTGCGCGTTCCAGTTCCAGTTGTCCTTCTGCGATCCGGAGCAGATCGGCCTGGGAGAATTCATGCTGGAGTCCGGTGAGGTATTCGCGGGCGTATTCATCGATCCAGACCGTGTCCAGGGCTGCTGCGAGTTCTGCGCAGAGCGTACTCTTTCCTGTTGATTCAGGACCGATGACCACCACCTTTCTGATCTGAGGTTCCAAGCAGGCAAAGATAAGCTGAAGTATCCCGCTCAGTCTGCCATCAGTTCTGCGGCTTTTTCCAGACGTTCCTTACGGCGTTGTTCCTGTTTCCCTTTCACCCACTGATTGCCTTTGTAGGCCAGCCAGGCCGATCCTGCGCCGACCAGTGCACCCACCAATACATCGGAGGGATAGTGAGCGCCCATATGCATCCGGGAGTAGCCTACGCCCGCTGCCCAGGAATAGGCGGGGAGCGCTACCCACCAGTGGCGGTATTGAAGCGTGAGATTGGTTGCTGTTGTAAAGGCGTAGGAAGTATGTCCGGAAGGAAACGCCGGGCTGGAGTCATTTTCATAGGGTGTGTATTGCGGGTGGGAGACATAGGGACGGGGACGGTTGATGGCCATTTTGGCCGAGTAGGTGATGAACGTATTGGTAATCAGGGAGGCTGTGGTAACCAGTGCGCCGCGGTAGGCATCCTTGTCGTCTGCGATCGCGCCATAGAGCACCTGTGCTACCGGTACAGCGATCGTAAGGGGATAGACTGAGACGCTGAAGGAGTTCATGGCTTCATCGAGCGCCCTGTTGCGACGGTCGTGGATGGCATCATAGATCCTCAGGTCGAGGCCCTGGGAAAAAGCGGGTTCCGGACACCAGAACAGACAGATGATGGTAATTCTGAGGAGCCAGTGATTCATGGCTCAAAGCTAGGTAATGGATTGGTAAGTGGTTGAGGGGTGGTTATTCAAGCGATCACACTGCTTCCGCGACAGAATTCTGTCACAAATTTGATCAAAAATTGTGACGACGCCGGTTCTGTAAAAGAAGTCTTTGATACATCTGTGGTTTTCAGGGTGGTGGTTGTCCGGGGATTATCGAGACCTGACAGATCCTCCAGTTCCGGGGACCTGGGAATAGGCTTCAGATCAAAGCTGAAGGTGTTGCCTGGGCATGAATAATTACTTGTTGGTGTTCATCTTCTTTCTCAACAGATCCGAGATATTCCTGATCCCGGAATTTGATCCCGCGCCAACGACCAGCCCATCCTTTACCACCACATTTGTCATCAGGTGGTATTCGCCTCCTGCGTAGATGATGATAAAATCCTTGAATCCCTCCAGTTGGCTATGGTCAGGATCGTCATGTGGAGGGAAGATATCAAGTACATCAATGAGAATTGGTGGAGCTCCTTCTTTCAAATTCAGATAGAACAGTGTGGCGTAGTCGTCCATTACCAGGGAGTAGAAAATATCGGCTGAGCCATCCGGTTTTTTGAATGAGACGATGGATCCATTCTTCCGGTACTCTGAGATATCCTGGTTAAAAACCACAGAATCACTCAAACAGATTCTTGCTTCAAAGCCGCTGTCCGTGTAGCGTTCCGGACACAAGCTGAAATCCCCCAGCTTCACACCGAAGTAAGTATCCTGTGCAAAGCTATTATTGATGAAAAATAATAGTAGGATGGTCCATTTCATGGGAGGAATTTTTGAGTCTAGGGCGACGTTGCGAATTCTTTCACTGAATTAACTTGTATCATTCGATTTTGTACCGGAAAATATGTTCACTTCTTCCAGTATGTTTAACATTCAGCACTTTGGCGTAGAGCCCGTCATCATCGATGAGCTCTACACCATCAACTGTAACTGTAACGCGTCAAACAACACACTTCCGAAATTTACACTTTGTTCCAAAAATAAAAGACTCCGAGGCGGGATAATAAACTGATAGGTATAAGGCTCGATCTCCACTGCTGCTAATTTCTTCTGGAATGTGCTCTTTGTAAATTCTGGACCATGTTGACCCACCGTTCTGGATTTATGTTGACCCACCCAGTTGGAGCTCACCCCTTGGGTCCGATGCTTCTCGTATTCCGGGATGTTGACCCACCCACGACAGTCATTGAACAAACGTCAAAACCAAATTCTGGAATGTTGACCCACCTGTTTGATCCGCAAGAGTAAGATTTGGCGTTATTCCGGGATGTTGCCCCACCTTTCAAACATGAAGGTGGGCTCCTGGCAATTGCCATTCTGGCATGTTGACCCACCAGTGTTTAGTCTTATGTGCAGAGCTGATTACAGTTGTGATTTGCTTTCAATCTTTTCAGTAGCTCAGGTCTTTGACAACCACCTAGTGGTGTTCGTCATATCGGCTAACGTTGTGATTTGCTTTCAAATTTCTCCGTAGATTAGTTCTTACACAGCTGTCCTTGCTACTACCTATGACGGCGAAGAGTTGTGATTTGCTTTCAAATTTCTCCGTAGATTAGTTCTTACACAGCTGTGGGTTCTGGTTGAGCCTGTCGAGCGAGGTTGTGATTTGCTTTCAAATTTCTCCGTAGATTAGTTCTTACACAGCTCCAACCGATACAATTTTCGATCAGACCTTTGTTGTGATTTGCTTTCAAATTTCTCCGTAGATTAGTTCTTACACAGCAGCTACAGAAACACATGCTAAGGCGCAGGGTTGTGATTTGCTTTCAAATTTCTCCGTAGATTAGTTCTTACACAGCTTTTCAAATACCTGATCTGCGTCCAGGTGAGTTGTGATTTGCTTTCAAATTTCTCCGTAGATTAGTTCTTACACAGCACTGGCATACATACTACAAC